>JAILNW010000002.1 GCA_024691145.1 Lachnospiraceae bacterium | reverse complement strand
CTTACTTCCTGTAAGTTTTAAATTGTAAGATTCTTCGAAAGGAATAACTTCAACTTTACCTTTTTTTGTTCCAGAATAATATGAAACAAAAACATCTCCTTCTAAACTAACATCATATCCCTTAATTGATTTTACGGTTTCAAATTCCTGATTAACTAAGCCCCCATTAAGCACTGCAACAACTATAATTCCTGCTGTAACAATTGAGAAAGTAATTATTTTGATTTTTTTATCATCAAATATTCCTAATACTATTACAATTATCATAGCAAAACAAGCTATAGCAGATAATAAATGATTTGGAAAGCTTTCTATTGCACTATTAAAATATCCCATTCCTAATGATGCTAATGCAAACAGCATTGGAAACAGTATAATCATGCTTAAATAGTTTTTCTTTTTTATATAATATCCTATGAATCCCATAGGCAGGCATAGTAGCGTCCACATAAACCAGTATCTGTAATATCCAAAAAGCTTCCATCCCATGTAACTAAATGGCACCTGTAAAAGGTAAACAAGTGGCTGGCTTATTAAGAAAAACACAAAACATTTTAATGCAGAATCTTCAGCAGACTTACTATTTGCTATAATTATTATTCCAAACAAAATCCACCATTCGAACATTACTGCAATGTCTCTAAAGGATGTTTCCTTGGTAAATGGAAGCATAGCCATAACTGCAGTATATACACCTGCTAAAACAGCCCATATAATCAGCTTTTTCCAAGTAAGATCAATTCCACCAAACAATTTTTTAATTTTTTCCATATTCGATAAATTCTCCTTTTTGTATCAACATTTACATATATTATTATAAAAAAAATCGAAGATACTTTCAACTATTATATATCATCTCTTTTAATTATTTTTCCATTTTTCTATGTTTTCTTCCACAATGTCATAAGGTATCATAAATCCTTTTGAGAAATGGCCTGCCTTCGTAAATTCGCCACCATTATTTATACCTGCTATTTTCATATTTTCGCTAATTGCAACTCCTCCACTATTACCAAAATTTAAATAAGCATTATGTTCATATATTTTGTCTGTTGATTTTGTGCCTGATAACTTTGAAACTGTTGTTGCTGTCTTCAAACCAGAAGTTATAGTTCCGTATGTTTTTTCGTATCTGTTTCCTTCCGGATGTCCAATGCACATAATTCTATTACCTTTTTCTATTTTGCTATCTTCAAACTCCAGTAACGGAAGTTCCTCTTCTGTTTCAAAACTTACTATTGCCAAGTCTGTGGTGTCACTTTTATATTCAACTTTTCCGTCTAATAATGACTCATAATAATTCTCATCAGGAATTTCAAAAACAACAGACGCATTTTCATCGGCCTTTACTGATTGTCCGCTAAATTCTGTATTTCTTGTAAATATCTTATATGAGCTATTATCATTTTCTACAACATGTGCTGCTGTAACAGCATAGTATATATTTTCATTTTTTTCAAATATTACTCCGCTTCCTATACCGTCATGACTTACAGCCCCATCTGTTTTAGTCTCTGGAATTATACCAATAACTGACTGTTCAATTGTTTCTGCCTTTGACTGCATATCTTTGTACACTCTATTTTTACACTTTTTTTCATGTAAAACAGGTACAATTATAGAGCATGATACTGCAGCAACAATTCCTAATGTTACACCGATAAATACACTTTTATTATTATTTAAACTTTTCATATTTCTCTCCTGATTCTCTAGTATACCTTAACTTAAAGTTTTATATTTATACTATTCTACTTTTAAAGTATAATCTTTTTTTATTCCATGTGCGCCAAATATTTGCCAATTTCCTTCTCCTAATCTTTGAAGTATTGCTCTACGCTCAATGGCGCACAATTCAGAATTCGTATCAACAGATGTCATGAGTACAGGTGCATATTGATTATAAGTCGCTTGTTCTATCGTAAGACCGTGCGTATTTATAAATATATCTCCGGTAAAAGCTACTTTATTGATATAATCAATTAACACTGTTTCTCCTTTTAAATGTCCGCCTTTCCCTTTATATACTTCAAAATGCATTTCGCCTATATCAAAAAAACCAATCTGTTCAAGAGGTTCTTTTTGCTCTTCTTGATTATTCCACAAAACCTTGATTTTATCAGGTTTTGGTGGCTTATAAAAAGTTAATGTTTTGCATATTTTAACATAAGGCTTATGTAAATAATTCTGTTCACGAAAATCATTTTTATTTTCATAGCCTAAAACAAGACATTCTTTGGTCTCTTTACTAGCAATTATTTCATCAAATAAAGGCAACAATCCACAATGGTCAACATCTGCGTGGGTAATAAATATTCGTTTTTTTATTTTGTTAAAATCTTTAATTATAGTATTAAATATATTTATCATTTCCTCTTTGTAAAGTGCATATCCACAGTCAATAAACAACACTTCATCCTTGCTTTTTATAATAGCAGTATTACTCCCACAGGGTGGTTCTATTAAAATTATCTCTGTATTTTCAGTAATATTATAGCTTGTAATTCTAGGCGAAAAAAAACTACCTCTATGTTTGGCAAGTAATTCCGCAAACCTGCTAATACTTTCAAATGTTTTATATGGCGATAATCCTTTTTCATCAAGCATCTGCATTACAAGATTACTATTTACCAGCAAAACATCTCTTTGTTTCTCTGGTATACCAAGTGTATTTATTAATCCTGAAACAAAGGATTGATAAAAAATACTATTATCGTAAATTTTTTCAGAATGATTATAATCAAGCATTCTTACAGGACATATATCTTTAACCTTATCCAAAAATGTTCTTAATGAATCTTCATTGTCCACAAACAGTCCCATTTTAAATGCTTGATAATATGTACCATTTTCCTGAGAACTAATATATGAAATATTAAGTCGATATTGCTGAATTAATCTGAGTACTTCTGTAACACTTCCTGGATTATCCTTTAAATGAAACTCTAATAAAACAATACTGTTATCATTTTTTTGTGTTTGTATATATCCTATATCTTCTAGTTGTTTATCAGCTATTTTCAGCTTTTCTTTATCTCCCTGTACTTCTATAAATAAAGTGTGCGAATCAATCGCCTTATTATAACTTACTCTAGTTATATTTATTTCCAATGCAGCAAAACACTCGCTAGCTTTTAAAAATGCACCTATGTGATTTGGCATCGATGTAATATATGTTTTCTTCATAAATTCTCCACTATATTTTTTTATTTTACCTGTTATTAAACCTTAACTTAAAATTTTATATCTAGCATTTAATAAAAGATTCTTATCTTTTTCTTCATCATCAAATAACTCTCTTGTATACTTAATTCCTTCATGCTGTAAGGATAGTTCCAAATAACAAAGGAAAATTCCGATATCAATAATATTAAAGTAAGATGACACTTTTGCTGATATAAGTCCAATTAATCCATTTTTCTTGTTTCTGTAAACATTTAATGTGCCATCATTCTCTACTATCCAAGGCTGCGTATTTACGGCACTTGGGGCAAGTCTTACTATATCAGTTACGCCCTTTATACTTTCACCTTTCCATATATCTTCTTGTGATTTTCTCTTTATCTTTTCAAGATTCTTACGGTATTTTGACTCATCACTTACTTTACGAATTGCAAACATAATTACAAATTCCATATCATTAAGATTCTTTTCCTCTGTCTTTCCTAAGCCGTACCAGCATGAACCTGTATTGTTCTTAGCCAGATATAAATCAAGCTGCTCACCAATATAACCTACATTCTGAAGATACCCATTCTTCTTCTCGCTGTAAATAAGCACACAGTATTCTTCCCCTGCCTTACAGCTTGTTTCTTCACCCTTTACAATCTTAATACATGTTTTAATATCATCATATAAAGGTGTGAAGTTATTCCAGGCTGCTTTAATATTCTCAATTTCCTCATCTGTAATTTTCTCATTACCAGTTCCATTAAAATTGTGAAATGATACTCGTTTAAAAATCATATTATATAAATTACTGTCCATAATTATGTTCCTCCAATATACATATCATCTAATGTTACAAGTGTAACCTCACCTTTTTCAGCAAGTTCCTGTAATCCTCTATTTATTTTTCTAATACACTGATTGCTGCATAATGATGTATCTTGAATTCTTCTGGTGCAATCTTATTAAGTAATTCCTTATGCTCTTTATCCCATTTTTTTAGTTCCTCTTTAGAAAGCGATGCTCCAACTCCTCTGCAGGCAAACATTCTTCCATGCCAGGACTCTCTTGTAAATGGCACCATTATATCATATTCTTCGTGTTCCTTAAGTTCAAAATATTTAAATGCTATATCAGGTATTGATATTGGGTGTTTTGTTTCCCTTGCACCACTCCAATTTGGATTATATTTTAAAACTAATTTCTCACTTTTACCTGCAATTGTATCTTCGAATGGCAGCCAGGCCATATATAATATCACCAGTTTTCCACCAGGTTTAAGTAGATTAAATAGCTTAGGTATAACAATATCATGCTTAAAGTACCAGAAACACTGACAGGCTGTTATTACATCAAAACTCTCAGCTTTAAAATCAATATCTTCAGTGGAAACAGTAATATAATCTATATCCATATTTGATGCATCACTCAGTATCTGTGCCTGTTCAATTTGTTCAGGAGAAATATCTGTACCAGTCCACTTTGCACCATATTTATACATATTTCTTGGAAGAACACCTGTACCGGTTCCAAGATCAAGAACCTTTTGTCCATTAACACAAAGTCCCCTGTCTGCTATTTTCTTGTAAAAAATCTCTGGATAAATATCTCTGTACTTTGCATATTCCTTTGAGGTTCTTCCCCAGTCAAAGGCCTTTCCAGCGTCAATTCTATTATCTTTTATATCCATAAAATACCTTATTTGTCACCTACAAAACATGCCAGTTCAATAGCTATATCAAAATGATGTGGATCATCTTGTGAGCCTTTAATTTCGCCTTCTTTTCTTCTTTCATCCCAAACAGGACAGTCAAGCAAATCTCCACCTGTAAAGAATACATACAAGTCAAGTCCTCTGAAGGTACATACAGCCTGAACTGCTGCACATTCCATTTCTACAGAAATACATCCTTCGCTTTTTCTTTTTTCAAAATTTGTTTCTGTTTCTCTGAAAAATGCATCTGTTGTCCAAGTTCTTCCCTCCACATAAGGAAGTTCATATTTTCTCATAAATTCTGCAACAATGTCATGATTCTTAACCTCTATATAATCGCTTGGCTCTGCATAATGATATGATGTTCCCTCATCTCTGTATGCTTCATTTGGAATCATAATTCTTCCATGAGCAATCTCTTTGTTAAGACATCCTGCACCACCAAAAAGAATATACTTTTTAGTTTTAATCTGAGAATAAGAACATTCAATTGAACCTGCACATGAAGGTGCCCCTACAAATGTCTGGAATAATCCTATCTTCTTTCCCTTGTAATCAATTTTGTAAATATCTCTTGTTCCTGCAACATCTGTCATCTCACCAATTTTCTCACAATCATATGTTGCAAGTACATTTTCCAAAACCACCTTAGAAAAAGTTAAAATACACACATCTAACTCTGGGGCATTCTCATTAACCCATGGGTTGATTTTTGCTGGTGACTTATTGTCAAAAGTTTCTGTTATCATATTTTTTCTCCTTCTTCTACTTTCAAAATTTCCTTTATAATTAATATGGATTATTCAGTTCTTTCACATCATCTGCATAAAGTTGCACCAATCCACACTTTGGACAAACCATACATGAAACTTTACTCATATGTGCCACTTCAAATATTCCTTTTTTCTTGTTAACAAGAACAGTTTCTCCATGAAATCCCTGTAAAGTTGATTTAAATAATTCAACATTGCAATCTCTGCACTTCATAATTTTTCCTCCTAAAAAAACAAAAGGTATAACAATATTAATGTCATTATACCTTTTTATCTTACAAAATTCAATTGGTTTATTTATTTGCAATAAATCTGTCGCCATTTTTAAGTTTTAATTCATCGTAGTTTTTTGAACCATCTTCAATGAATGTTAAGATATCATCAGCAATAGTGAACTTAAGTTTTGCATCTCCATAAACAACCTCTAAAGTGTTTTTTTCTCTTGTCCAGTCAGATTCTCCACTTGCACTGCTTGCTATGCTTGTAATATATCTTGCTGTACCATCGGCATTAATTGTAATTTGACTATCTCCATTTTCCATATAGAAAGTCTTATCAGCTATGTCTGCATTTTTAAACAAAACATATGCTGAAATGCCAGCAATTAAAAAAATCACTATTCCTGCTACAATAAACCAACTTTTTTTCATATAAAAAAACCTCCAAAAATAATATTTAATTCAAGAATATTATTACATGAATAATTGAATATTTAATGTTTATTATGTGAATTTTTAATGTTCTGCCTATTCTTCCCTCAAAAATTTTGTCGGAACTTTGCCTGTAAGCCACACTCCATTTACAGATTTATAAAACTCAAATCCCTGTCTGTACATTTCACCTGCAAGAATTTTATAAACAATAGGTTTTCCATGTCTTTTTCCCACTGCTATTGCAGTTTCAACATCTGGTGAAAGATGTACATAAAGTCTGCTTTGTGGAATGAGACCTTTTATACTTTCTTTACATATCCAATAAGAGTCATCTTATCATTTACCACAATTTCTTCATCCGTACGAACAAATCCACACTTTTCGTAAAGATGACAATTTCCCTTTTCCTGAAGAATTGTTTCCAGCCGCCATTCCTTAGCATCATTATACTTTTCAAATGCTTTAAGGATTCCAATATATCCATAGCCCCTGTTTTGGTATTTTGGTGCTACAAATATAGGAGAAATGTAATAAACATCTTTATTATTATTCTTTGTTCCAATGTTAATTACACCTACTCTTGCACTGTCCTTCGTTATAAAATAATACTTTCTGTCAGGATTATTGGCTCTTTTAATAACATTTTCCAAAGGTTCAATTGCAGGCGAAAGGTCATCATGATATTTTTCATATAATGGCATAAAGCTCTCAATCTGCATATTATAAAGTTCTTCAATATCTTTATTATTAACTTCCTCAAGGTAAATACTATTATATAAGTCTCCTATGCTCTTCCCTGGAAGATTAAAGTGTTCCTTTATCATTAATGCAACCTTATCTGCGTCAAGATTTGTATTATCAATCTTTATATAATTATCAAATGGTACTTCACCTTTATTGCTTACAAGCCTGAATTTTGAATCCTCTCGTCTTAATCTGTCATTTGAAATTTCAACATCTCGTTTAGAAGCTTTATTTAACAATCTGTTTTCAGTACCATTTCTTTTAAGTCTTACAGTCTGGTCTGCAACAAGTTCAACATAATACACCGTTCCACCTGTTTTCTCGAACTTATCCGTTACAGACTTAAGATAATCCCAATCTTCCTTCCTATCAAATGCCCACATGAAAGTAAAAATCATGCCCTGAAATTTTGTTTTCATAAATTCTTCAAAAATATCATTTCTAAGTCGGTTTATAATTGCTCCATCGCATTTTCCAAATATTTCCATAACTGGTTCTATCATCATATGATTATGAAATAATCTAAAATCTGTGATTTTGACTAATTCCTGCCCAACGGTCATCTTGCCTACAGCACCGCTTCCTATAATTACTATTAAATCCACTACAATCCCCTCTTTTCATTTATTTTTCTTATTTTATTGGATGTCTGATTACTGTTTTAAGTTTACTTACATCACATTTTCTTGGGTCACTAAGATATATTTCGTGATGATATCTTGTATCAGTAATATCAAGGGTATATCCTTTTTTTCTCATATATTCGTGCATTAATTCAACTGTTTCTGGTTCATTATCATAACTCCCAATATGCATGCACTGAACACATAGTCCTTCATTATATGTAAAAAACTCAACTTTTGAAAAGTCAAGTTTTTTCTTTTTTGTGGCTTGACTTACAGCCCAGTCAAATTCTTCCTTTGTTACAAAGTCAGGAAGTCTTATTAAAGATATAAAGTTAAAATCATCTTTTCTTGTATAATCAATTCCCTTAACACCATCCTGCCACCAGAAGCCTTCTAATGGTGGTACTACATATTCAAAAAAGCCTTCAATTTTATGCGTACCCTTATAACTCATTTTAATTGTATATGCAATTGCATATTGTAAGGCTAATGATTTTTTATAATCTCCATCTTCGTCATTAGGATTTCCTTTGCCTCTTACCGCAATATAATTCATCTTGGGAATCTCTACAATACCTGGCTTATTTTTAGGCATATAGAATTCCTTATATTCCTTTTTATAATCGAAAGCCACAAAATCACCTTTTTCTTTTTTATTTTAAATTCAAAACAAGTACATCTTCTTCAGTAGCTACATATACTCTGCTATGCCCATCTTCTTTTGCAAGTTTACATATATGTTCTAATAATACTCCAAATCTTCTTTGAACTCTGTATTGTGGATATGTATATACACTGTAAGTAATAATACTTGTGTTTTCTCTCCACATTGTTCTTTTAACTTATTCTCTTTTTTCTCTAAGCCAACCTTTCTTTTTGAACTCTTCTACATCCTTCGGATCCTCATAACAAGTAATTGAATGGTCCGAAATCAAATATCCACTAAGTTCAAAATTCTCTATATCAGAATTACCTATTGCTTCTCCAAATTTTTTCAAATCAATCTTAAACTTATCTGGCTCTTCATCTTTCATTTTAACAAGTACTTCTATCTCTGTCTTTCCTTCTGCTTTTTTTAAATCCTCAGCAAGTTTATCATATCTGCCATCTTCCCACATGCTGTGATGTAAAGTTTTTATAGCATAATCTGCACTAAAGTATCTCATCTTATAATTTATAACTCCATATGCCTGTATTGTCGGGAATCCTAAATACTCATAAAATCTAAATAAGCACTTATATGTTTTGTAATCATTATGTGAAAACATTCCCATAAACACACCTCCATAAAAATCTCAAACATTTTTTAATAAATATCGTATCAACTATACACATATAAAGCAAGTACTTAATCTGGATATTTTTCGCAGTCTTCCATAATCTCTTTCATCATTTGAAGCTTGTTCTCCAAATATACCATGCTTTCTTTATTTCCATTAATGAAAATCTCTAGTTCTGCTCCTTTATTATTAAGTTCCTTTACAAAATCAAGAAAACTCATATGCCACTGGTACTGTGTCATATTCTCCATGTGAATCCATTGGTTTCCTGACAAATCAAACTCATATACAAACTGATTAGATTCAATTTTTCTTTTTATATCGCCAATTGAAACAGACTTATCGAAATCTCTTATTGTTTTAATATATGTATTTATTTTATCATCATTTTTTATCTTAATCTGTACTAATCCCATAATTTTTCCTTATTATTTGTATATTCTGCAAATACATCGTCTTGTAAATAATAATTCTTTAAAGTATTGTATATATACATTTTTTTCAGATTATTATACTTTTTACTAGTTTCTATTTCGAATATCT
>JAILNW010000430.1 GCA_024691145.1 Lachnospiraceae bacterium | reverse complement strand
AGATAGCATCTATTTATGCATCAATTATGTTTATATTTGGAATAGTTATAATACTTATATTTTTCCTGTTATTTTTAAAGATAACAGAAACATCTATTGATAAAAGTATGGATATTATTGTTGCCAATGTTGAAGATAATAATGAGATTATCGATAAAAATGAGATGGATGACAGGATTTATTATCAGAGAATAAATCCTCGTTATCTTACAGATATCGTTATGAGAATTTATGATGATAAGGGCAATATAATATATGATGATTCCTTTGGACACTTTTATGTTGACAGATGTAATATTTTAAAAAATGCATATTTTGAAGCAAAGGGACCAGATAAAAGTTTATATTTTAAAGAAGAGAAAAATATTAATATAAGAGGTGTCCAGTGTAAGATTGTTTACCAGATTGATTTTTCAACGGAGGTAAATGTATTTATAAAGCTTGCAGGTATTATGATAGTAGTAATTGTTATTCTTACAATTATAATGTCTACCGGCGGTATAAGACGTATGAATCCGATATTTAGAACTATTGACCAGATGGCATATACTGTTAATAAGATGTCTGTTAATAATTTAAGCAGTGACAGACTGAATATTTATGGTACCAAAGATGAGCTAAAGGATCTGGCAATTACAATTAATGACATGCTTGACAGACTTGATACTTCTTATGAAAGCCAGAAACAGTTTGTATCGGATGCATCACATGAACTTAGAACCCCTATTGCTGTTATACAGGGTTATATTAACATGGTAGACAGATGGGGCAAAAATGATGAGGCTATTATGGAGGAAGCAATAACTGCCATAAAAGAAGAGTCTCAAAGTATGAAGGAACTTGTGGAAAAATTATTATTCCTATCAAGACATGACAAGAAAACACTTAAATTAGATAAGAAGATTATTAACCTTAGACCTATTGTTGAAGATTTAATAAGAGAGATGAAGATGGTTAAAGATAATAAGGTTTTTCAATCTGATTATCTTGAAAATGCACTTATTTATGGTGACAAGCAGGCTATAAAACAGGCTCTCAGAGTTTTAATAGATAATGCTATTAAATATTCTCCAGATGGAGCAGTTATATGTGTATCCTGCAAAACCAATGAGTTTGGACAAAGTATGGTAGAAATAAAAGACAGTGGCTATGGTATGAAGAAAGAGGAACTAGAGAAAATATTTGACAGATTTTACAGGGCAGATACCATAAGAAATAAAAAAATCAGTGGTAATGGTTTAGGTTTGTCTCTTGCAAAATTAATATTTTTAAAGCATACAGGAAAGATAGTTGTAACAAGCCAGTATGGTAAAGGTTCCAGCTTTGAGATAACTTTTCCTAAAATTATGTAGAATAATTCAAACTTTGTTCATATTTTTATGTTACAATGAAAGTGTATGTATAACTGTTAGCTTATTTAATGGAAGGGTATTGATATGATGATGGGGATTTTCTTATCGTTGTAGGAAATGAGGTAAAGTATGGAATTACCGATGTTTTATGGTAACAGTGTTGACAGAACAAGAAAGATGATGCATCTTTATGATTCAGCACTTAAAGAGATTAATACAAAATTAGAGATAATTAATAATGAATTTAAGATTAATAATCAATATAATCCTATAGAGCATATTACTTCAAGAATTAAGTCTCCTCAGAGCATTGAGAAGAAGATGCGCAGATATGGCAAGGATCTTACTCTTGATAATGTTATGGAGTACTGCAATGATATGGCAGGTATCAGAATTATATGCAGTTTTACTTCTGATATATACAGAATAGCAGATCTTCTTGCAAAGCAGGATGACATAAAGGTAATTAAAGTAAAGGATTATATTGCTTGTCCGAAGCCAAATGGTTATTCAAGCTATCATATGATAGTTTCAGTTCCTGTTTATCTTTCGGACAGAGCGGTTGAGACAAAGGTTGAGATTCAGATAAGAACCATTGCCATGGATTTCTGGGCAAGTCTTGAACATAAGATTTATTATAAGTATGAAGGCAATGCTCCTGCTAATATTCGTAAGGAATTAAAGGAGTGCGCAGATATTGTTTCATATCTGGACCGTAAGATGCTTTCTATTAATGAGGAACTTAAGGAGTTCAAGAGAGATGAGGTTCTTGCTGAGTATAAGGAAGTAACAGAAGAGATAGCAGAAGTGTTTAGTGATGATGATAATGAAGACTCTCAGGTTGATTTTGTGACAAGTCTTTACTAAATTAATAAGATGTTAGAATTCCTCTTAATGAAAATTAAGGGGAACTTTTTTGTGAAAAATTAATGGTAAAATCTTTAGGTTAATTTAAGGTTTCCTTTAGGTTAGTTTTAGGAAATAAATATATAATGATATCATAAATAAGGGGAGAACACATAAACAGTAGTTAGGAGGGATATATATGGCAGTACAGAGAGATAAGTTTAGTTTTAAAAGATATGAAAAGAAGTATTTTCTGACACCTGATAAGGCGAATCTTTTACTAAATTATATGATGCCTTATATGAAACAGGATGAGTATGGAAAGTATACTATCTGTAATATTTATTATGATACAGACAGTTTCGGACTTATAAGAAATTCCATAGAAAAGCCTGTTTATAAAGAAAAACTCAGAGTAAGAAGTTATGGAACACCAGCTAATGACAGCAAAGTTTTTATTGAAATTAAGAAAAAGTATGATGGTGTTGTTTACAAAAGAAGAATAACAACAAGGGCAGATCAGGTTGAGGCTTATTTAAATGGTTATGTGGAAGACGAGAAGAATGCCCAGATAAGAAAAGAGATTTTATATTTTCAGAATATGTATAGGTCAAAGCCAAAGGTCTTTATAGGATATGACAGACTTGCATTTGCAGGTATAGAGGATCCGGAACTAAGAATTACATTTGATACAAATTTACGATACAGAGCTAATTATCTTGATTTAAGATATGGAGATAAGGGACTTCCTATTATAAATGATGACAGGGTTTTAATGGAAATAAAGATTCCTGGAACTTGTCCTTTATGGTTAAGTCACTTACTTGATGGACTGGAAATAAGACCAATATCATTTTCAAAGTATGGAACATGTTATAAAAATTATATATTGCCATATACTATAGGAGCTTATAGTAAGCAGAATAGCTATGTGGCAGCAGGTGTTAGTAAGGAGGCGTATGCTTATGTTTAATTCAATTATTTCTACAGAGTTAACAGTGGAGTCGTTTTTTATATGTATGGCAGTATCTTTGGTACTTGGAATTGCAACTTCCATCATATGTATGTTTAAAGGAAAGTCATCACAGTCATTTTTAATTACACTTGCTTTAATACCTGCAATTGTTCAGGTGATTATAATGTTAGTTAATGGCAATATTGGTGCAAGCGTAGCTGTTGCCGGAGCATTTAGTCTTGTAAGATTTCGTTCGGCACCAGGAACAGCCAAGGAAATAGGTGCAATTTTTCTTGCAATGACAATAGGTCTTGCAACTGGTATGGGATATGTTACACTGGCAGTTGCATTCTTCCTTGTAATTGCTATAGCAATGTTCTTCTTAACAGCAGTTAATTTTGGCAAGGAAAGCGATGCAGAGAGAACGCTTAAGATTACAATTCCTGAAGGATTAGATTATGATGGATTATTCGATGATTTATTTGCAAAGTATACAAAGGAAAGTGAACTTGAAAGAGTAAAGACAACGAATATGGGAACATTATTTGAACTTCAGTATAGAATAAGATTAAGAGGTACTAATGTACCTAAAGAATTTATAGATGATTTAAGATGCCGCAATGGAAATCTTAATATAGTTTGTAGCAAAGTAGTTTTAAAAGATGCCCTCTAAAAATAAAAAGTAAATAAATTTCACAGTAATAAGGCCGGCAGTTCTTGTCGGTCTTATTATCATTTCATTATCCTCTTGTAAATAGTGTCGAATAGTGGTATAATTTGTAAAAAAGTGGTAATTAAGAAAAATACTGGAGGTTATTATGAGTATTATAACAGATGTATATGATAATATTGTTGCAGGACAGATTGTCCAGTCTATTACAGGCAAGAAAAAACTATCGAAAAAGAATAAGAGAGTAAAAAAGGGTAACAGAAAGGTTGTTACTATTGATAAGAATAAAAATACAACTGAAATTGTGAAGAAAAAGGATGAGGTTGTTAATAGAGAGCCGAATGCTAATGATTTTAAAAATTCTCAGGAAGTTCTTAGTTACATAGAAACACAGTTAGGTAACTTTCTTGAGTTTGAAAAAGGAAAGTATGAATATAGCCTTGATGAGTACAAGTATTCACTTGATTGTTATAAGAAGTGTCTTGAAGTATTTGAGGAGAGAGTAAAGGAATATGAGAATTCTTCACAAGACAAGGCTTTCATAGAAGAATTTACCTCTGGTAATAAAGCATTTATAGAAGAATATACAGACAAGAATAGAACATTTATGGAGGATGTAAGTAATAAGAATACATCCTTTATGGATGAAGTAAATACTAAGAACAAATCCTTTATGGATGAGGTAAACACAAAGAACACATCATTTATGGAAGGTGAACGTTCTAAGAATAAGTCATTTATGGAAGATGAGCGTTCAAAGAATACGTCTTTCATTGAAGAGATGACTAACAAGAATAATTCTTTTATAGAGGAAGTCACAAGCAAGAATAATACTTTTATAGAAGAAGTCACAAGTAAAAGCAATTCCTTTATGGAAGAGGTTACAAATAAGAATAATTCTTTCATGAAAGAGTTTACTATAAAGAGTAATGATGTTGTAAATGATTATATAATTCAGTTAGAGAATGCTAAGGAAGCAATTACTCTTCAGAGTGCAAGGGAAGAACAGCTAATTAACAATTATGCTGACGAACTTGCTGAGTGTAAAAAGGAATTCAGAATCCTTGCTGAAAAAACTGAGGAGATTTTAAAGAACAGCAATGCAACTGTTGAAGAATATGGATATAAGCTTGGTGAATATAAGGACAGAGAAGTCCAGAATAATAAGCTAATTAAGGATGTTGCAGATAATCTTATAAAGATTAATAATCATCATGAGAATCTTGAAAATCAGATTGCTCAGATGGAACTTGCACCAAGTGCAGAGGTTATGGATAGTTTTAATAGTATCTTCCAGAAACAGGATGAACTTGAAAAGGCTATTGCAAGTAATGATAAGAAGTTATCTGATGTCCATGACAGGTTATCAAGGGAAATGTCAAATATGATGAGAATACAGTTTGATTCTATTGGTGATTCTGTTAGACAGACAGATAAGACAATTAAGAACTTTATGATTATTCAGGTTGTATTTGATGTTATAATGCTTCTGGTGTTTGCAGCCATAATAGTATTGCTTTTAGGAATGCAGCCATAATGATAAATGATAAAACATACGAGCAGGGCATAAGGCTCTGCTCGATTTTTTTACTGCAATTTAATATTTTTAAGTAATGAACCAAGTGAAGTTGTAGCTTCTTCACCTGATGAGTATTCTACAGGAGCTGAAAGAGCATCTTCAACAACCTCGTCATTCTCATTTGCCTGCTTGATACTTAGGCTTACTTTGCCATCTTTAATATCAATAATCTTTACATTAACTTCCTGGCCTACTTTAACAACTTCATTAGGTGACTTTATGTGCTTTCCGCATATCTGTGAAATATGAACAAGACCAGATATTCCATCAGAAAGTTTAACAAAACAGCCATAAGGAGCAATCTTCTCAATAATACCCTTTGTAATTATTCCCTTCTGAAGTTTCTGAATCTTAGAAACTTTTTCGTTAGCTTCAATGTTCCTTAAAACATTTTTAGCAGAAAGTACAAGCTTTTTATTCTTTCTGTCTGCTGTAATAACAACAACATCTATATGCTTGCCAACCCATTTTTCAAGATCTTCTTCGTAAGAAAGAGAAAGCTGGGAAGCAGGTATAAATCCTCTGATTCCTTCAAGGTATGCAATAACACCAGCGTTAGTTGTCTGATATATCTTAACATTATATATCTTTTCAGTGTTTAAAGCCTCTTCTAAAATGTCCCAAGCAACAACATCATCTGCTTTTTTCTTAGAAAGAATAATATTACCAGTTTTATCATCATCTCCAAGTACATAAGCAGGAAAAGCATCTCCTGTATGAATATCTGCTTTTATAGAAAACTGAGGATTGTTGCTGAGTTCTTCAAGGGGAATAATCCCCTCTGTGTAGTATCCTAAGTCAACCATTACCTCGGTATCTGTAACACCAATAACAGTAACGTCAACAATATCACCTTCATCAAGTTTTTTAAAAGAAGAATTAATTGCCTGTTCAAAATCCTTCATCGATAAATCATTTTCCATGTCAAACCTCCAATATCATGTTTTAAATACATTGGTAGTATAGCACAAAATGTGAAAAATTTCCACTATAGAAAAAACAGGAATAAAACGGAAAGGTGCTGCATAAAATAGTAAGGGTGCAAGAATAAAACCTGATGTAGTTTAAATGAATGGAGAATGGGCAAATGATAGAATATAAAAGATTTATTTCATATATGTACATATATAAAAAGGGATATAAAGATGCAAATGTAGGATTTGTAAAAGTTGAGTCTAAAAACGGAGTATGCCGTCTTTCTGTAAATATAAAAGTCTATAATATTACAGGAAAGAATGTGGATATATATGTGTTTAAAAGAGGAGAGGATGGCTTTACGCCAGAAAAATATCTTGCAGGCAATATGACTGCGAAAAATAATATATGCGATGTGACATACAAAACAGACGCACTTAATGTATTTTCAAGCGGTAATTGTCTTGATAATCTTGGAGGAGTAATTGTAATAATTGATAATGATATTATTTGTGCCACAGAATGGGATGATAAGGAGTTATGCTTTAGTGAAGATGTAACAACCTGCAGTATTATAAAAACAGAAGAAACGGATAACTGTAAGGAAGAGAACATTAGAGAAGACATAAAAGAAAATGATGAAGAGCTTGAAAGTATTATTGAAGAAAATGATATTCAGGAAATTCTTATTAATGAAGAAAATATAATGAATGACTATTATGAACCTGAAAAAGAAGAAAAGCATATGGTGGACAGAATATTTGAAAACTATCCTGGCATGTATCCATTCGAAGATGATGAGATTATGGATTGTGTAAAACTTGAACCAAGGGATATAGGTATACTTCCTATGGATAAGTGGATTCTTGCAACAAACAGCTTTTTGCTCCATGGATATTATACATACAGACATCTTATATTTGCAAGAAAAAAGGAAGAGGGACAGCTTAAATATATGTTAGGAGTACCTGGAATTTACCGGGACAGGGAGAGATTTATGGCAGGAATGTTTGGATTTTCAGAATTCAAGTGTGTCAGAAATGTAGAGAAAAATACAGGAGATTTTGGCTACTGGTATATGGAAATAGAGGTATAAAAATAAGCACATCCTGGTAGTAAAATACTAAAATGTGCTTATTGATACATTGATATTAAACTATAACGTAAATGATCAACCCACTTTCCATCAAGGTTGATATAAGACTTTGCTACACCTTCAAACTCAAAATTAAGCTTCTCAATAACATGAAGTGAAGGAATGTTATTAGGATGAATCATAGCTTCTATTCTGTGAAAGCCATAACCTTTAAACATAAGGTTAATTGCAAACTGGAGTGCTTCAGTGGCATATCCATTGTTCACGTGCTTTGAATCAATCTTATAACTAAGAGTACAGTTAAGAAGTGCTCCCTTTTTCATGTTGGAAAATGATATATTACCAATTATCTCGCTTGGATTATATTTACTAAAAATCCATAATCTAAGCATGTGATACTTGGAAATCTCATTTTCTTCGTAAGTAAGATTGGCCATATGAAATTCAGGTGTATAAAATGTTTCGACACGACGCGGCTCCCATGGCTCAAAATGTCTTTTGTTACGACTATAAAAATCGCAAACTCTGTCAGAGTAAGAGGCATCAAGAGTCTTTAGAATCAGACGGGAAGTCGTATATATAAGCTGCATACAAACCACCTACTACAATCCAAATTGTAGCTTCTCCTTTCTAAAAAATATTATACCATAAATCTATTGTAGCACTATTTTATTATATACACAATGAAAAATTGATTAATACTAATAAACTTTATATTACAAATAAGTAAAAAAATGGTATACTATTATAGAATGGATAAAAAATGAACGGAGAAGGATTTATGGCAGAACAGCATGAAAAATATATGAAAGAAGCGTTAAAACAGGCAAAGAAAGCCCTGGATATTAATGAAGTGCCTATTGGATGTGTAATCGTTTATGAGGATAAAATAATAGCAAGGGCATATAATAAAAGAAATAAGAAAAAAAGCACTCTGGCTCATGCAGAGATTCTAGCAATAAAAAAAGCATCAAAGGTTATTGGTGACTGGAGACTTGAAGGGTGTACCATGTATGTTACCCTTGAACCCTGCCAGATGTGTGCCGGAGCAATTGTGCAGGCACGAATGGACAGAGTGGTTATCGGATGTTACAATAAAAAAGCAGGATGTGCAGGATCTGTTATTAATCTGCTTCAGATGAAAGAATTTAATCATCAGGTGGAGATTGTTGATAGCATAATGGAAGAAGAATGTTCAGGAATAATAAGTTCCTTCTTTAAGGGATTGAGAGGATTGAGAAAAAAAGACAAATAGACTTGACAGTTATAGAATAATTGTATATAATTGTTGATGTTAGTAAAATTTTAAATATGTTATATTTCGTGCAGCTGGGGAGTTAGCGGTGCCCTGTACCTGCAATCCGCTATAGCAGGAGTGATATTCTGCCTCGGGTTTTCTGCGGTAAAGCTGCCCTTAATAAGTGACGTTGACGTTTGGGTCTTATGCAACAGGAACCTGCGAACCGTGTCAGGTCAGGAATGGAGCAGCACTAAGTGGGATCTCCTGTGTGACATGAGGTAGCCCGGGCTGAGTTAACTGTTAAGGTAACGTTTGTTGTTGAATATTCAAAGCAGAATGCACGATAAAGATAAAGCAGATGTTAATACCATCTGCTTATTTTTTTGTAAAACTCTTTTTTAAAAAGTTTTCTTAATTGTATATTTAATTAAAATTATTTAAATTGTATATACAATTAGTATAATTTCGAATAAATATTTTAAAAATTTATCTAAAAAGGGTTGACATGTCAGATAATTCAGAGTATAATATAACTATATTAAAGGTTAGGGGTGATTCCAATGGGGCTGTTAGTTAGATTATAGGTGTTCAAAACCTGGTGGCGTGATGGATGTGTTTCCTGCAGAACAGTTAATTCGGTTTGATAAAACATCCTTTGTCTGTAAAGACTTATTTTCGGAGTTAATGGATGTCATCGATTTTTATTATTCATCATGGTTTGAACGGTATAGCCACTTGATTTTAGTATGTTTTCAGAGGACTTTTTATTTATAGAAAGGCGGGATTATACAGATTGTTAGACTGGCACTTGATTTAGTGTCATTATAGTAAGTAAGTATATGATTCTGAAGGGCGTAGTAAGAAATTTTATTTTAGTTGTATATGATAATTTTTGAATTTTACATGTTTTTGGTGTGGGTTTAAGAATATAGATTACAATGTATAGTTTGATTTTGATGAAGATGTTTCTTACAGCCGGATATATTAATTAATCGTATAAATTTTGGCAGGAAGCAAGATGTTTACTCCGTTA
>JAILNW010000385.1 GCA_024691145.1 Lachnospiraceae bacterium | reverse complement strand
CCTTTACTAATAGTACATGTGCTGAAAATCAGTATACCGCCTTTTTTTAAATATCTGCAACATACATCCAGTATGTTTCTTTGCAGATTCTTAAGTTCATCTATCTGTTCTTTTGTAATTTTGTATTTTATGTCTGGCTTGGTTCCAATAACACCAAGACCTGAGCATGGCAAATCTGCTATAACAACATCAGCTTTATCCACATACTCGTTATCCAGAACAAGTGCATCCTGCACCTTTGTTTCAACATTTTCTATGTTGCATCTTCTAATATTATCTTCTATCTTTTGTACTTTGTTATAACTTATGTCCCTGGCACTTACAAGCCCTGTTTTATTAAGCTCTCCTGCTGCATACATGGTCTTTCCTCCAGGAGCTGCACATACATCAAGGACTATATCATTTTCCTTTATTCCTGCTGCCATAACAGCACACATGGAACTTTCATCCTGAACAAAGAAATATCCTTCATTGAATGCATCTATACCTGTAAGGTAGTTATAACCTGATATATATAAACTTCTCGGTGACAAGATGCCTTCTTTAACATCAATGCCACAATCAGAAAGTAATCCCTTAAGTTTATCCCTTTCAATATTGTTAGCACATATAGTTGTAGGCTTTTCCTTAAGAAATGCTTCAAGTATCTTTTCTGTCTTTTCTTTTCCATACTCATTTACAAACATCTCAACAATCCATAAAGGCATGGAATAATTAACTGACAGATACTTATTATAATCCTTCTCCTTATCTGGAAGCTTTATATTATCCTTATCTCTTGCAATGTTTCTAAGCACTCCATTAACAAATCCCTTAAGATTCTTAAAACCTTTTTTTAATGCAAGCTTCACAGCTTCATTACATGCAGCACTTTCTGGAACATTGTCCATATATAAAATCTGATAAACGCCCATTCTTAAAATATTGCGTATAACAGGTTTCATCTTTTTTACCTTTACTGTTGAATAGCTGTCTATTATATAATCAAGCTTAATCATCTCTTCAACAGTACCTTCACATAGTCTTGTGATAAATGCTCTTTCATACTTTTCAAGATACTGGTTGTTAGAAAGAACATTGCCTAAAACCACATGACTGTAATCGCTCTTTTCCAAAATGTCCAGAAGACATTCTAATACAATTAATCTTGTATTTACCTGATTTTCCATCTCTATATCCTTTAAATTATCTTCTTCTTCTTTGAGATAATAATATTAATCTAAGTAACTGTAATGCTGATGATATAGTTCCTGCAACATATGTCATAGCAGCTGCTGAAAGCACTTTTCTTGCTTTTTTAACTTCATCATGCCCTAATATTCCATTACTGTCAAGAATTTTTAAAGCTCTGTGTGAAGCATTAAACTCAACGGGCAATGTAACAATTGAAAATATAACAGTTACCGAAAATAAAATAATTCCTAATGGCACAAGAGTGCTATATAATGATAATATAAATCCAAGCATAATTAATGGTATGGATAATTTTGAGCAAATAGTTACAGCAGGTGCTATCATACTCCTTAATACTACAGGAACATATCCTTTATCATGCTGTATAGCATGTCCACACTCATGAGCAGCAACACCAATTGCTGCAACTGATGTGTTATCATAAGTAGAATCAGAAAGAGCAAGCCTCTTATCCTTAGGGCTGTAATAATCTGTCATCTTGCCAGATACTCTGGTAATAGATACATCATATATACCTGCATTATTAAGAATTCTTCTTGCTGCTTCTGCTCCAGTAAGACCAGATGAACTACGTACCTTTTTGTACTTATCAAATGTTCTCTCACAATTAAACTTTGCAATAAGACAAATAACAAATCCTATAATTACAAATACATAAGTCCAGTCAATACCATAAAAACCACTTGGTGTATAGCGTGTATAATACTCACTATTTCCCGAAGTTAATAACAACATAAGATTATTTATCATAAAACCGCCTCCTAAAAAACTAAGGTTTTACAAGCATATTCCCAGTTTCAAGTTTATATCCCCTTAAAAAATCTGAAGCATCCATACGCTTCTTTCCTTCAAGCTGAACTTCAATACACTCTAAGAAATCCCTGCCTGTTTTAACCACAAAACTATCTTTGGAGACTGCAACAACCGTTCCATTCTCCATTTTCTCTATGTTATCAGACATTTGTGTAAAATTCATGTCCTTTAAATCATCCAGTGTGATAACATTTGCCTTCCAGATTTTAATTGTCTTATTATCAAGTTTTGCAAATGCACTTGGCCATGGATTAAGACCTCTTATAAGTCTCTCTATAACAACTGCATCTTCATTAAAATCAATTGCACCTGTTTTCTTATCTATCATTCCCACATAATTAGACTTTGATTCGTCCTGTTTTATTCGTTTTACTGTGCCATTTTCAATCTCTTTAAGAGTTTCAATAAGCAAATCTGCACCTATAACAGATAATTTATAATGAAGTGAACCGCCTGTTTCCTCTTTATCAAGTTCAATCTCCTTCTGTAATAAAATATCTCCTGTATCAAGACCTTCGTCCATGAACATTGTTGTTACACCACTTTTTGTTTCACCATAAACAACAGCCCACTGGATAGGAGCTGCACCTCTGTATGCTGGAAGAAGTGATGAATGTACATTAATACAGCCATACTTTGGCATGTCAAGTAATCTCTTAGGAAGTATCTGACCAAATGCCACTACTACTATGGTATCAAAGTCAATCTTTGTAAGTTCATCTAAAAAAGCTTCTTCCTTAACCTTTACAGGCTGAAGTACTGGTATATTATACTTTACAGCACACTCCTTTACAGGTGTAAACTGAATCTCTTTTCCTCTTCCCTTTGGCTTATCTGGCTGTGTTACAACCGAAACAACCTCATGTTCTGATTTTACAAGAGCCTCTAAAGTGGGTACTGCAAAATCAGGTGTTCCCATAAATAATACTTTCATATAACAGGCCATCCTTTCTAGTGAATATTATTCTTCTTCTGTAAGAACCTTTAAATCTCCTTCAACAAGTTCCACATAAAGATGTCCGTCAAGATGATCTATCTCATGGCAGAAAGCTCTTGCTAAAAGTCCATCTGCCTCCATCTCAAATTCATTCATATCAATATCAAATGCCTTAACCTTTACATGTTCTGGTCTTGTAACAACACCACATTTGTTAGGCACGCTAAGACATCCCTCATCTCCTGTCTGTGAACCACTTTCTTCCACAATAACAGGGTTAATAAGCGTAATTGGCTGATTTCCCTCTGGAGAAATATCCACAACAACTATTCTCTTTAAAACACCTACCTGTGGTGCTGCAAGCCCGACTCCCTGAGCTTCGTACATTGTATCATACATATCCTCCACAAGTTCTCTTATCTTAGGTGTTATTTCCTTAACCTCTCTGGAAACTTTATTAAGTACACTGTCTCCCATCTCTCTGATATTTCTTAAAGCCATGCTAAAAACTCCTTTTTATTTTAGTTTAATATCCATTAACCGGATTAAAATCAAAAAATACATTACACTTGCTATACTGCTTCGAACTAAGAAGCCATTTTTCTAGATTATTCTTAATGTATTTTAAAGTATCATAATCATTGCTCTTTATATAAATAAGTTTTCTGTAATAATCATTTGCTTTGCTTAAGGTAGCATTAACAGGTCCTATTAGTCTGTATTCAAATTGCTCTCCGCAAATAGTCTCTGTCTTAGAAGCAATCATCTCGCTTAATGCCTCAGCATACTCTTCCTGCTTTGAAATAATAAGCATAACCATTATATTTGCAACAGGAGGATACTGCATAAAACTTCTATATGCGATTTCCTTTTCGTAAAAGCTTACATAATCATTACATGCTGAAGATGTTATACTATAATGTTCTGGCCTGTAGGTCTGTATAACAACCTCACCCTTCTTTTCTCCTCTTCCTGATCGTCCTGCTGCCTGACTGATAAGCTGAAATGTTCGTTCACTTGCTTTATAATCATTAGTATTAAGTGACAAATCAGCTGCCAGGATGCCAACAAGTGTAACATTAGGAAAATCATGTCCTTTAACAATCATCTGTGTTCCAACAAGTATATCTGCGTTGCCCTTAGCGAAATCAGATAATATGTTCTCATGACCATGCTTTTTTCCTGTTGTGTCCGCATCCATTCTGAGAACCCTCGCCATTGGAAACATTCTTTTAACATAGTCCTCTATCTTCTGGGTTCCTGTTCCAAAAAGTGCAATATAATCTGAACCACATTCTGGACAGACATCTGCAGTACTTTGCTCGTAACCACAATAATGGCATACGAGTTTTCCATTATTATCATACTTTTTATCATTAACTGTACTATGATATGTAAGGGATATATCGCAATGTGGACATTTAAAAACATATCCACAGCTTCTGCAAGAAACAAAACCTGAATATCCCCTTCTATTTATAAAAAGCATTATTTGCTCTTTTCTTGCAAGTCTTTCATTAATAAGCATATATAGTCTTCGGCTGAATATTGATTTATTCTTCGCCTTTAATTCTGCCCTCATGTCCTCAATCCATACTTTAGGCATTACAGCATCATTAGCCCTTTTTGTCATCTCATATAACTTATATATGCCCTTTTTAGCCCTGTAATATGCTTCAAGAGAAGGTGTTGCCGAACCAAGCACCACACTGGCACCTGACATTCTTGCTCTTTCTATGGCAACTTCCCTTGCGTGATACTTTGGAACATTTTCACTTTTGTAACTGTTCTCATGCTCCTCATCCATTATTATAAGTCCTATATTATCAAATGGAGTAAAAAGTGCCGATCTTGGTCCAATCATAATGCTTATATCATGATTCTTTGCCCTTAAATACTGATCATATCTTTCTCCCTTTGACATGCGTGAATTAAGTATGGATACTTTATCTTTAAATCTGCCATAAAATCTGTTAACTGTCTGATATGTAAGTGCTATCTCAGGGATAAGCATAATAACCTGCTTTCCCTTTGCAATAACATGTTCAATCATTTCCATAAAAACAAGGGTCTTTCCGCTGCCTGTTACACCATGAATAAGATAAGTATTTCTTATACCGCTGTCATACTCTTTAATAAAGTCCTCAACAATATATCTTTGTGAGTCATTTAAATCAAATCTCTTATCCTCAGCATTAATATTTCCAAAGGGGCTTCTGTAGGTTACAATTGTTTCAACTTCTATAAGCCCCATTGATACAAAATAATCTATAACACTTTTTGTAATCTTAAGCTGGTATGTGGCATAATCATAGTCAATACTGCCATATTTTAATACAGCTTCAAGAACTCTTACCCTTGCAGTATTATTCTTCTTTTTATTTGCCTCAAGTTCATAACGTATAACCTCTTTGTCAGCCTTCGTTACAATCTTTCGTTTATTCTTTTCCTTTACGGTATCCTTAACCGGAAGCACAACCTTCAAGGCTTCATTAATTGTCCCCCCAAAAGTGTCCTTAATATAATACGCAAGCTTTATAAGATTATTCTCTATTGTTATGCTGTTATTATCAATATTAATAATCTCTTTTATCTTATCTACTTCATAATCGGTTTCAGAACCAAGCCCTACAACATAACCATTAATACGTTTATTGCCTTTTCCAAAGGGAATTAAAACCTTCATTCCTATGGTTATATCATCACAAAGCCTTTCTGGCACTTTATATTGAAAAATCTTATCAATACTTTCATGTGAAATATCTACTATCACATCAGCAAATAACATTTTGACCTCCCATATTATTTGTTCTTAAGGTCATTTACGATTAAATCCATCTTCATTCCTCTGGAACCTTTAACAAGAATTCCATCACCTGGTCTTATTATGTCCTTAAGGTAAACTGATGCATCCTTTATGTTAACAAATGTCTGTATCTCTATACCACAATCTGCTGCACCTCTTGCAATATTACCTGCAAGTTCTCCAACAGTTATAAGTAAATCTATCTTGTTAGCCTCTTTTGCATCTTTATTAATATTAGCAATATGCTCTCCAACAGAATAATGTCCATTATATGCTTCATCTCCAAGCTCAAACATATCACCAAGAACTGCAATTCTTCTTTTAATGTTATCAAGATTCTTAAGTACATTAATTCCACTCTTCATGGAATCAGGACTTGCATTATATGTATCATCTATTATCTTTATGCCATTAACATCTATTATCTCTCCGCGCATACTCATGGATTTGTATGACTCTACGCCCTTTATGGCATCATCCATGCTTACACCAAATGAATTAGCAACAGCAAGTGCCACAAGTGCATTGTAAATATTATGTTCTCCAAGGGCATTAAGTCTTACTGAATACGTAATATCATCTATAACCACGTCAAAACTTCCACAGCCATTTTTCATAACTACATTCTCTGCTTTATAATCACAATCATCCGACAGACCATATGTTATTACTTTGTTTCTCTTAATTATATCTTTAGTTCTATCATCTAGAGGACAATCGTCTATAATGCCTTTTTTATAATCTCTTACTTTTTTAAGAATCTTATCATCACCATTTAAAAATAAAATATTATACTCTGTAAGATTTGCAAACTCAAGCTGTTTTCTTAATATCTCATATCCATCTTCATAGTCATCCATGTCAGTAAATGAGTCAACAATGCTTAACTTCTCTCTGCATATATTATCCTGTGTTTTAAACTGGCTTATATGAGCTACACCAATATTTGTTACTACAGCAAAGGTTGGTTTTGCAATGTTTGTTAAATTCTTCATCTCATTAACTTCACTTATTCCCATCTCAATTACAGCCCCGTCATATATATCACGAAGTCTGAACATCATAAGAGCCACGCCTATCTGGCTGTTCATATTGCCTTCTGTCTTCATAATAGATAATTCATGCTCAAGAGCAGCCGCAATCATCTCTTTTGTTGTTGTTTTTCCAACACTTCCTGTAATTCCAACAATAGGTATGTCATACTGTCCTCTTACGTATGCTGCAACAGTCTGCAGAGCCTTAAGACAGTCATCAACTTTTATATAAGCTATCTCATCATTAAGATTCTCAATATCATTCATACTGTGTTCCTGTGTAAATGTTGCCACAGCACCTAGTTCTATAGCCATATCAATAAAATTATGGCCATCTACTCTCTCACCAATAATAGGTACAAATATATCCCCTGTTTTTACATTCTTCGAATTAGTTGTTGCCCCGCTCACTAATGCATTCTCGTCCCCACACAAAAGTTCTCCATTTGTTACATTTACTATTTCTTCAACTGTTATAGGTAACATATCTTAACCTTCCTTATATACTTAATTTTTATTATTAACAATGTCAGCAACTACTTTTCTCTCATCAAAGTCATACTTAACTCCCTTGATGTCCTGATAGCTTTCATGACCTTTACCAACCAGGAGAATTACATCTCCCTTTTGTGCATTGTCTATACAGTACTTAATAGCTTCTTTTCTGTCAACTATTGTAATATACTTTCCATCATGCTTATGTATGCCAACAAGTATATCATTAATTATATCCTCTGGTTCCTCTGTTCTTGGATTATCAGAAGTAAGTACAGATAAATCTGCATACTGTGATGAAATCTCTCCCATATCATATCTTCTGTGCTTATCTCTGTTGCCTCCACATCCAAATACAGTTACCAGTCTCTTTGGCTTATACTCTCTTATAGTTGTAAGAAGACTCTTCATACTCATAGAATTATGAGCATAATCTATAATTATTGTATAATCATCACTTCCAGTAGGTACTATCTCAACTCTTCCCTTTACTTTAACATTTTTCATTGTTTCTCTAATAATGTCAACATCTATATTAAAATGTCTTGCTATAGCTATTGCCATTAATGAATTATATACACTAAACTTTCCTGGTACACTTATCTGAACATTAAAGTCCATAAGTCCCTTTACATCATACTTAACGCCAAGTTTTCCTGCATCACTTGTAAGCTTAATATTTTCAGCTCTAAGCATAGCTTCATCAGTCATACCAAATGTTTCAATCTTGCAAGTATGACCTTCTATTACATCTTTAGCATATTTATCATCGATGTTAATTATTCCTACTTTACACTGCTTAAATAACATGGCTTTACAATGTAAATAATCTTCAAAATCCTTGTGTTCATTAGGTCCAATGTGATCAGCCTCAAGATTACTGAATATACCATAATCAAATGTAAATCCATCTACTCTGTGAAGCATAAGTCCCTGTGAGGAAACCTCCATAACAACACAGTCACATCCTGCCTCCAACATCTTTGCAAAAGATTCCTGAAGTACATATGATTCTGGTGTTGTATTAACAGACTTAATTGCTGTTTCTCCGATAATTGTCTCAATAGTTCCAATAAGACCTGCCTTATGTCCGGCTTTATCAAGCATATCCTTAACCATATAAGTTGTTGTTGTCTTACCTTTAGTTCCTGTAATACCTATTGTTTTAAGTTTTTCTGCAGGATACCCAAAATAAGCTGCTGACATAAAAGCTAATGCCTTTCTTGTGTCATCAACCTGAAGGAATGTTACTGTATTCTCATACTTTTCATAACTCTTAATATCTATCTCTATCTCACGCTCAATAACCACTACTGTAGCGCCATCATTTATTACCTGATCAATGTAATTATGACCATCTGCTTTTGCACCTTTTATACACACAAAAACGGAGCCATCAACAACCTTTCTTGAATCATATACAAGAGTTGTTATCTCCTTGTTAGTATCTCCTAATAATACATCATATGACAGTTTTTCTACTAATGAACTTAATAACATAACATATATCTCCATTTCGGTTTAAAATTTTACTTCTTCGCATAATTACCTAAATATAATTATATGCTAAAATTAGATTTTGTAAAGATATTATTATAAAAATTTTCTTATGGTAATCTGTTGCCTGCTGCTGCATATATTTCATACCACTGTTTTTTTGTTAATTCAACATCGCATGCCCTTGCAATTTCCCTTACTCTGTAATCCTTTGTTGTTCCTATTACAGACTGTACCTTCCCTGGTATTCTTAATATCCAGGCAATTGCTATAGCTGATTTTGTCACATCCTGCTCTTCTGCTATACGATTTAATACTTCATTAAGTTTAGAATACTTCTCGTTATCAAGGAATACTCCCTGAAAATATCCATACTGAAGTGATGACCATGACTGGATAATTATATCATTCATTCTGCAATAGTTCAGAACTCCATCATCCTTCATGCATGAAGCTTCATTCTGCATATTTACATTAAATGATGCATCTATCATAGGTGTAAATGCACATGAAAGCTGAAGCTGGTTTGCTATTATATTGCCCTTATAACAGCTTTTTAAGTATTCAATCTGTGATGAATTCATGTTACACACACCAAAGTTTCTTACTTTTCCTGCCTTCTCTAATGTTTCAAAAGCCTCTGCAATCTCCTCTGGCTCCATAAGTGCATCTGGTCTGTGAAGCAAAAGTGCATCTATATATTCTGTATTCATTCTTTTAAGGATCCCATCTACAGACTCAATTATATAATCCTTTGAAAAGTCGAACCAGTTATATCCATCTTCAATTCTTATTCCACACTTTGACTGTATGAAGAATTTTTCCCTTAATGCTTTGTTATTCTTTATAACACTGCCTAATATATTCTCACACTGCCCTCTGCCATATATATCAGCACTGTCAATTACATTAATACCTTCTTCATATGCTGTGTTAAGAAGATTTAATACTTCTCCTTCTGACATATTGTCAATTCTCATAATTCCTAATACTACTTCTGATAATTTTTTTCCATTACTTTCAATAAATCTCATAATCTAATACCCTTCCTTTTACCACAAAGAAATCTGATACCAGCTGATATCAGATTCCTTTGCTTACTAATGTTGATTTTTCATACTTTAGAAAAATCCCTCATAAAACA
Source organism: Lachnospiraceae bacterium (assembly GCA_024691145.1). Classification (GTDB taxonomy): domain Bacteria; phylum Bacillota; class Clostridia; order Lachnospirales; family Lachnospiraceae; genus JAILNW01. The sequence goes on along the minus strand of JAILNW010000385.1, from coordinate 3,445 downwards.
GTCCACTATTAATACTATTATAGTTATTAAGATATGAACCGTTATTACTGTACAGGCTCTGGCTGTATCCACTTATCTCGTTAACTGCCTGTGTAGAGAGTCTGGTTGCTGATGATGAGATAATTCCTGCATATGAGCCACTGCCGTTAAAAAGCTTCTTCACTTCATTCACGTCAGCTTTTTTAAATGTATCTTCATCAATAGCAAGCTTATTATCTGTTCCTACGGTAATTCCAACTTTTGAAAGGCTTTTACTTAGTGCTGATGTCATTCTGGTCATGCTGTCTCCTGCGCTTTTAACATTAGTGTTATTAACTTTCTTGAGTGCGTCCATAGTTTCATTGTAGTTAGTAACAAATTCATTTGCAGCCTTGTATATAGCATCTTTATCCGGTTTGTCCTTTGAAGCAAACAAGCTGTCTTTTCCTGTATCAGTAAGCTTCTTGGCACTGTCTATAAGTTCATTAGCTTCTGTCTTCGCTGCTGAGATATTCTTACTGCTTTCACTCATCTTTGTGCTTTGGTTTATCTTCCCATAAAAGTCATTCATGCCGATGCTTTTCTTCTTTGTTGTAGACTTTCCTTCCATCTCAGACATCTTGTTATAATATGCCTTGGTTGCTTTAAAATAAGCACCAGACTTTACACTTGAATACTGTGACAGGTTGCCATACATTGATGAAACCGATGAACTGCTGCTGCTACTTGATGTGGAAAATAAACTAGATGAACCAAACAAATTGCTATATGCATTAAGTCCATAAATTCCCGCCATTAACCATCACCCTCCTTTCTAAAGAAAATGAATCTAGTAAAATATTTTTAGTGTTAATTTATTATATCACATTTTAGGTCTTTTTGCTTATTTTTTTATGCCATATTTTATTGCATTTTCTTTACATACCTTTATGCATTCTCCACATTGTATACACTCTCTGTCACATACTTTTTTAGTATCCATCTTACATACCTTTATACAGGCATTGCAGTGTGTACACTTTTCTTCATCAACCTTTATGCCAAAGAATGATATAGGATTAAATAAGGAATAAATGGCACCTAAGGGACATACAAATCTGCAAAATGCTCTGAAACAGAAAACGCATAATGTTAAAATAATTATCATAATAATTATTTTAAAGCTGAATAATGTTCCTGCCATTTTCTGAAGCGGTTCATTTGCAATTACAAGAGGTATGCCTCCTTCTAATGTTCCCTGTGGACAAATGTATTTACAAAATCCAGGTGTATATTTTATTAATGGAATCATTATTACAAACACCAGGAATATTACATACTTTAGATATGATAATGCTCTTGTAATCTTATTCTTCTTTATCTTTGGTGAAGGAATCTTATGTAATAAATCCTGTAAAAGACCAAATGGACATAAAAATCCACATATAAAACGTCCTGCCATTATTCCCATTAGCAGTATTGTTCCTAATATAAAATATGGTACTTTATATCTTGATGATAATAGGCCGCTTTGCAGGCTTCCTAAAGGGCATGACGTAACTGCCCCTGGACAAGAGTAGCAGTTAAGTCCAGGGGTACATATACTTTTTATATCGCCTTTATATATGCTTCCTTCCATGAAGCCCTTAATGTTGCAGTTATAAAGAACAGCTGATATAATTTGAGTGTATCTTCTTTTTGTAAGTTTCAATGCAAATCCCTCCATCAGCCAATTCCTATACATTCGTAGCATATTCGTATAGCTTTATTTTTTAAATCCCTGTAACCCTTATTATTAATTCCAAGTGCAAGTAATATAATGGTTACAAGTACAATAAATATTCTTATTATAGTCTTTTTCATAGAAAAGCTCCTATTTTAAACATTCAGTAATTGCATCTTTATATTCTTTATACTGAGCTTCTGCACCATTTGCTCCCACATAAATCTTACTTATTACCCCTTTATTTACAACAAGTGTATATGGTATGCCATCTGTTGGATAATACTCTTCTATGCTGTAATCTTCATCATATCCTATGTTAAATGTGTATCCTTCCATTTTAACAAATTGATTAACAGTTTCCTTATCTTCTCCTGCGTTAATACATACTATTTCAACATTCTCAAGATTATCATCTTTTAACATTTCAAATGCAGGCATTTCACCAACGCAAGGAGGACACCATGTCGCCCAGAAGTTTAACAATACCACTTTATCATCGTAGTCTGACATATGAAATGTTTCGCCATTTACAAGAGTTGCTGTAAAGTCAGGAGCCATATCTCCTTCTTCTAATAGTTTAATCTCTCCTGTTTTACTATCTGCATCTGCTCTTTCGCTATTTTCCTTTTTATCATTTGTACTGTTTTCTTCAGTTACGCTGGCTGGTTTCTTCGTAGCAGTTTTACTATCACTATTTGCTGTATTATCTTTACTTCCACATGCAGTAAGTAAAGAAAGTGCCAGAATTGCCATTGTTAACTTTGACTTGTTCATAAAAAACGCCTCCATTTCTTTAATCTAAGCTTCCTATCAGTTTTCCAGAAAACCCGAATAGTCTCTTTGATATAATTCTTCAATTATATCATCTTTTAATTTATCAACATCAACTTTGCTTATTACATACTTTTCCACATAAGCTCTTGTTTTATTCTCATATTTATACAGACTATTCTTTAGCTGAATATTAAGTAGTTCTCTTCTCCACATTAGTTTTATCTGTGTCTGAATCTTTGCTTTAGGTGATTTTTCTGGTTTTCTTATTTCATAAAAATCCAGTTTTCCATTATAAAATTCTACACTTATAATTCCCCAATATGAAGGAACATGCTCATGTGCATGATGAGCATGTTTTGATCCTACAATAATTATATTATAATCGAAATATTTGTCATAGTAAAGTACCTGACCTGATAATCTTGTATAGGTGTCGGCGTCACTTTTTATCTCTATACCATATATACCTTCCCTTGTAACCATTACTACGTCCGCCCTTGCTTTTCCTATTGTAAGTTCCTCAAGGAATCTCACCTTGCCAAACTGTTCCTCCAGGTAAAAGCATAAATCATCTCTGATATCTGCGTCTTTAATCATATGCTATTCCTTTTTCTATTCCTTTTCTCATTTTTTTCTCTTTCCTTTTATCCCTTATAACAACAAAAATAATTAAAAATAATATTTGTCCAATAAGTACTGACATAAAAAGTAAATTTGGTACTTTTTCAAATACTTTGTCTCGTCCACTTAACAATGTCACAGTTGCGTCCCATAATCCATGGATTATTCCTAACAAAATAAAATTCCTTCCTCTGTATACATACAATATTCCCAATATAATTCCCATTAAACTGGCAAATATCATTTGAGCAATTGTATCAGCTAAGTCCTGTGTTCCAAATAAATAATTGTAAATATGTCCAGCTCCAAAAATAATAGCAGTTATAAAAATCTGGTAATTATATACTTTTCCCTGTTTTTTTATCA
>JAILNW010000371.1 GCA_024691145.1 Lachnospiraceae bacterium | reverse complement strand
AGCAGTATAACAGATTTGATAAGGGCTTTGATGAGATTATTGATAAGATTATTATTGTGCTTGAAACATATAGATATTATGAAAGCCTTATGGAATGTAAAGGTACTATATATGAGATGGAAGAATTAACGGATGACAGTGACTGTGCGGTTCTTAATAATATAAAAAACATTCTTTGTTTATGGAAGTCTGAGGAAATGTACGATATTCTTGATGATTTGGAATACTATATGGAAGAAAGGTGATTCTTTGGAGATATCGGAAATAATGGATATGCTGTATGTTATAAATAATTATGAAATGAGGGAAATATCCGGGTATATTAAGGAATGGAGGTCTAAAAGGGGGAAAGAATTGTTATTAATGCATACAGAAATCTCAGAAGAGCTTATGGAAATAGAAAGAAGGCTTTTAATACTTGAAAAAGTTTTCCCATTGTAATACAATGAAAAAAGAGTTGTTACGTGAAATTTTAGAAAATGGAGACGCAATATGGGGAAATTTATTTTACATTCTGATTTTAAGCCTACTGGTGACCAGCCACAGGCTATAGATGAGCTTGTTAAAGGCTTTAAGGAAGGAAACCAGTTTCAGACACTTCTTGGAGTTACAGGTTCCGGAAAAACATTTACCATGGCTAATATTATAGAGAAGATGCAGAAGCCAACACTGATTATAGCCCATAATAAGACACTTGCTGCACAGCTTTATGGGGAATTCAAAGAGTTTTTTCCTGAAAATGCAGTTGAGTACTTTGTGTCATATTATGATTATTATCAGCCAGAGGCCTATGTGCCTTCAACAGATACTTATATAGAAAAGGATTCATCAATCAATGATGAGATTGATAAGTTAAGACACTCTGCAACAGCAGCCCTTACAGAAAGAAATGATGTGGTTATTGTTGCCAGCGTGTCTTGTATTTATGGTCTTGGAGCGCCTATTGATTACAGCAGCATGGTTATTTCACTAAGACCAGGCATGATTAAGGACAGGGAAGAGGTTATTAAGAAACTTATTGAAATCCAGTATATGCGCAATGATATGGATTTTAAACGTGGAACCTTCAGAGTAAGGGGAGATGTTGTGGAGATTTATCCTGTTGAAAGAGATGATACAGCTGTAAGGGTTGAGTTTTTCGGTGATGAAGTAGACAGAATATCAGAGATTGATCCTTTAACAGGACAGGTAAAATGCGTACTTTCCCATGTGGCAATATTCCCGGCTTCACATTATATTGCCCCTCCGGACAAGTTAGAGAAGGCGATTAAAACAATTGAAGAAGAGTTAAAGGAAAGAGTAGCTTATTTTAAAGGTGAAGAAAAGTTACTTGAAGCCCAGAGAATATCTGAGAGAACTCATTTTGATATAGAGATGCTTCGTGAAACAGGATTTTGTTCTGGAATTGAGAATTATTCAAGACATATGGCAGGTCTTGAACCTGGAAGCACACCTTATACTCTTATGGATTATTTTCCAGATGAGTTCCTTATAATAATAGATGAGTCACATATGACTATTCCTCAGATAAGAGGAATGTATGCAGGTAACCTTGCAAGAAAGAATACCCTTATAGATTATGGATTCAGACTGCCTTCTGCAAGGGATAACAGGCCTCTTAACTTTGAGGAGTTTGAAAATAAAATAGACCAGATGCTCTTTGTGTCTGCAACACCTTCTGTGTACGAAAAGGAGCATGAGTTAAAGCGTGTTGAACAGCTTATAAGACCTACAGGACTTCTTGATCCTGAAATTGATGTAAGACCTGTAAAGGGACAGATAGATGATCTTATAGGTGAGGTTAATAAAGAAATTGAAAAGAAAAACAAGGTGCTTATAACTACTCTTACAAAGAGAATGGCGGAGGATCTTACGGATTATATGAAGTCTCTTGGTATAAGGGTTAAGTATCTTCATTCAGATATAGATACTTTGGAACGTTCAGAAATCATAAGGGATATGAGACTTGATGTTTTTGATGTTCTTGTTGGTATTAATCTTTTAAGAGAGGGACTTGATATACCGGAGATTACGCTGGTTATTATTCTTGATGCAGATAAAGAGGGATTTCTTCGTTCGGAGACTTCTCTTATTCAGACAATTGGACGTGCCGCAAGAAATGCAGAGGGTCATGTTATTATGTATGCCGACAATATGACTGACTCCATGAAGACTGCCATTAGTGAAACTAACAGACGTAGGGAATACCAGAATAAATATAATGAAGAACATGGTATTACTCCTACTACTATTAAGAAGGCTGTAAGGGAACTTATAAGTATCTCCAAGAAGGCCGAGGTTCATATGGATAAACTTGAGAAGGATTATGAATCTATGGATGATAAGGAACTTAAGGCAGTTGAAAAGCAGCTTAATAAGAAGATGAATGCAGCAGCAGTTGAACTTAACTTTGAACTTGCAGCAGAGTACAGGGACAAATTGATTGAACTTAGAAAATACTTGATACAGAAGTAATTCATGGAGGAAGTTATGGAAGACAAAAAGCATTATATAAAAATAAGGGGCGCAAGGGAGCATAATCTTAAGAATATTAATCTTAAAATACCAAGGGATGAGTTTGTAGTTCTTACAGGACTAAGTGGTTCAGGAAAATCATCCCTTGCATTTGATACTATATATGCAGAAGGACAGAGAAGATATATGGAATCTCTTTCTTCTTATGCCCGTATGTTTTTGGGACAGATGGATAAGCCAGATGTTGATTATATAGAAGGACTTTCACCTGCCATTTCTATTGACCAGAAGTCAACTAATCACAATCCAAGATCTACAGTTGGTACAGTTACTGAGATTTATGATTATTTCAGACTGCTTTATGCAAGGGCAGGTATTCCTCATTGTATAAAGTGTGGCAAGGAGATTAAGAGACAGACAGTTGACCAGATGGTGGATGAGATTCTAAAGCTTCCGGAAAGAAGCAAGATTCAGCTTCTTGCACCAGTTGTAAGGGGAAGAAAGGGCGAACATACAAAGGTATTTGAACAGGCAAGAAAAAGCGGTTATGTAAGGGTTGTTGTGGATGATAATCTTTATGAACTTAGTGAAGAGATAAAGCTTGATAAGAATAAAAAGCATAACGTGGAGATAGTTGTTGACCGACTTGTTGTTAAGGAAGGCATAGAAAAGAGACTTACAGACTCTATTGAAAATGTTCTTAAACTTACAGATGGACTCCTGGTTGTGGATGTTATAGATGATAAGAGAATAAGTTTCAGCCAGAGTTTTTCATGTCCTGACTGTGGTATAAGTCTTGACGAATTAGAGCCAAGAACATTTTCATTTAACAATCCATTTGGAGCCTGCCCTGTATGTCATGGTATCGGTTTTAAGATGGAGTTTGATGAAAAGCTTATGATTCCTGATAAGAGACTTAGCATAGCAGAGGGCGCAATTGCTGTAACAGGCTGGCAGTCCTGCAACAAAGATGGCAGTTTTACAAAGGCTGTTCTTGATGCACTGGCAGAGGAATATAACTTTGACCTTAATACACCTTACAAGGATTTACCTGATAATGTTAAGGATGTAATTATAAATGGAACTAATGGAAAAAAACTTAAGGTTCATTATACTTCCCAGAGAGGAAGGGGAGAGTACAATATTGACTTTGAGGGATTAAAGAAAAATGTTGTCCAGCGATACAGGGAAACTTCTTCTGAAACCATGAAGGCTGAATATGAGTCTTATATGACAATTACACCTTGTGATGAGTGTAAGGGCAAGCGTCTTAAGAAGGAGGCTCTTGGTGTTACTATCGGAGATAAGAATATAGCGGAGATTACAGAGTTATCTGTTGTTAAGTTAAAGAAATATCTTGATGAACTTAAGCTTACACCTGTTCAGGAGAAAATCGGACACAGGGTTCTTAAGGAGATAAAGGCAAGGGTTGGTTTTCTTGTGGATGTTGGACTTGATTATCTTACTTTAGCAAGAGCAACTTCTACTTTATCAGGCGGGGAGGCACAGCGTATACGTCTTGCAACCCAGATAGGTTCAGGTCTTGTCGGCGTTGTGTATATACTTGATGAGCCTAGTATCGGTCTTCATCAAAGGGATAATGACAAGCTTATTGGTACTTTAAAACATTTAAGGGATCTTGGTAATACTTTGCTTGTTGTTGAGCATGATGAGGATACTATGTTTGCTGCAGACCACATAGTGGATATAGGTCCTTATGCCGGCTCCCATGGAGGAGAAGTTGTGGCTCAGGGTACAGCTGAGGAAATCATGCAGGTTCCAGAGTCCATAACAGGTGCATATCTTAGCGGAAGGCTTAAGATTGATGTTCCTGATAAAAGAAGAAGTCCTTCTGGATGGCTTACAATTAAAGGAGCAAGGGAAAATAACCTTAAAAATATAGATGTTGATATTCCTCTTGGTGTTTTTACATGTATTACAGGTGTGTCTGGCTCAGGAAAAAGTTCTCTTATTAATGAGATTCTTTATAAGAAACTTGCAAGTGAACTTAACAGAGCAAGAATTTTGCCGGGAGACCATGATGATATAGAGGGAATGGATAAGCTTGATAAGGTTATTAATATTGACCAGTCACCTATTGGAAGAACTCCTAGGTCTAATCCTGCAACATACACAGGTGTATTTGACCATATAAGAGACCTTTTTGCAGCCACTAATTCTGCAAAGGAAAGGGGCTATAATAAGGGAAGATTCAGCTTTAATGTTAAGGGGGGAAGATGTGAGAACTGTTCTGGTGATGGTATAATTAAGATTGAGATGAACTTCCTTCCTGATGTTTATGTTCCTTGTGAGGTTTGTAATGGAAAGAGATATAACAGGGAAACTTTAGAGGTTAAGTATAAGGATAAGAGTATCTTTGATGTGCTTGATATGACCGTTGAGGAAGCCACAAAGTTTTTTGAGCATATTCCTTCTATTAAGAGAAAGATTGAAACCCTTAATGATGTTGGTCTTTCTTATATTAAACTTGGACAGCCTTCAACTACTTTATCTGGTGGTGAAGCCCAGAGAATTAAGCTTGCTACAGAATTAAGTAAGAGAAGTACAGGAAAGACCATTTATATACTGGATGAACCTACAACGGGACTTCACTTTGCAGATGTGCATAAACTTGTAGATATATTGCAGAGATTAACTGAAGGTGGTAACACTGTTGTTGTTATAGAGCATAACCTTGATGTTATAAAAACTGCTGATTATATAATTGATATAGGACCTGAGGGTGGAGACAGAGGCGGTACGGTTATAGCTTCTGGCACACCTGAGGAGATAATGAAGGTAAAGAAGTCATATACTGGAGAGTATCTTAAGAAACATATTGAAAGACATAAATAAAAAAATTTAGAATATTTAATGTGGTGTCGTGATATTACGACATATGATGTGATAGAATGGAGATGAAAGGAGGTAAGGTAATCCCTTTGGATTAGTTGTTTAGAAATTGTAGTTCAGGGATTTTGCTGAAATTTATGAATATAGAAGATTTAATAAATGGAGAATCAAAAAATGTTGAGTATAAGGAGATACTTCCTGAAATATCAGAAAAATATATAAAAACAATAGTGGCCTTTGCTAATACACAAGGTGGAAAGCTTATTGTTGGTATTTCTGATAAGTCAAGGGAAGTTGTAGGAATAAGTCCAGAGGATTTATTCCTGACTATGGACAAAATAGCAAATGCAGTAGCTGATTCATGCGAACCACAGATAATACCCGAGATTGAGCCTTATACAATTAATGGCAGAACAGTTATTGTAGTAAATATTGAGCCAGGGGCTGCAAGACCGTATTATTTAAAATCAAAAGGAAAAGATAAGGGAACATATATCAGATCTGGAGCTACAACAAGGCTTGCAGACGCATATAAAATAAAAGAACTGGAATTAGAAGGTTCAAAGGTTTCATGGGACGAATTAGTATGTGTTGGCTATAAAGTAACTGAAAAAGCAATAAAGAAACTTTGCAGTGATTTGAATAGTTATCGCAAAACATTTGATAAGGCTCTTCCAAATATTACGAGAATTAATTTGATTAATTGGAAGGTACTTAAAAAAACAGGTGAGGATTATTTTGCTTCAAATGCATTTGTATTGCTTACGTCGGAATATTTTGCATTTTCCAAGACACAGTGTGCTGTTTTTAAGGGAATAGACAGAAATGTTTTTGTGGATAAGAGAGAGTATACGGGACCAATCTATAAACAAATTGAAGAATCAATTAATTTTGTTTTGCGAAATATTAGATTAGGTGCTAAAATTGATGGGATTTTCAGAAAAGAAGATTATGAATTACCTGTTGATGCTATTCGAGAGATGATAGTAAATGCACATTGCCACAGAAACTGGACAAGTGAGTCATGTGTTCAGGTTGCAATTTATGATGACAGGTTAGAAGTTACATCTCCAGGGGGGCTTTATAATGGGCTGACTTTTGAGGAGGCTTTGAGTGGTCATTCAAGGTTAAGAAACCGAGTAATAGCTAATGTTTTCAGTCAAATAAGACTTGTTGAAGCATGGGGAACAGGTCTAAGAAGAATAAGGAATGCAGCAAAACAATATGGTTTAGGTGAGCCTGAGTTTGTTGAGATGCCAGATATGTTTCGTGTTAGTTTGTATCGCAAGAATGTTGATTTGTATAACACATCATCGGTGAAAGAAGAAATTATCATCGGAGAAACATCGGAGAAAACAACAATAAACATCGGAGAAACATCGGAGAAAACGATAAAAAACATCGGAGAAACATCGGAGAAAATAAAAAAAGTTAAATTAAATAGTACACAATTAAAAATATTAGAATTGTTACAAGAAAATCCTGCAATGTCTGCATGTGAACTGGCAAATCTCATAGGAATATCTAGCAGAAATATTGAAGTTAATATTAAAAAACTCAAGGAAAAGAAACTGTTAGAAAGACAAGGAGCTGCGAGAGGTGGCAGATGGATTGTACTTGCAGATAAAGAAGCTTAATGTTGATATTTAAGGAAAGGATGCGTGAATATGGAGAGTAATTTTTTTGCTATGATGTCGAGACTTAAGTATATAGACCGCTGGGCGCTTATGCGTAATACAAGACAGGAGAATCTTTGTGAACATTCTCTTGATGTTGCCATGATTGCCCATGCGCTGGCGGTTATAAGCAATGTAAGATGTGGAAATAGTCTTAATGCAGATAAGGCAGCAGTTATAGGAATGTATCATGATGCTTCTGAGATAATAACAGGAGATCTTCCAACTCCTATTAAATATTATAGTGATGATATGAAGGCTGCTTTTAAAGAAATCGAGAAGGTTGCGGATTATAAGATAATAAATATGCTTCCTGATGATATAAAGAAAGAGTATGAAAGTGTATTCTTTAAGAGGGAGAATGATGAGTATCTTTGGAAGTTAGTTAAGGCTGCGGATAAGATTGCGGCCTACATAAAGTGCATCGAGGAGGAGAATACTGGAAACAGTGAGTTTAAGAGTGCCAAAAAGACGGTTCTTTCGGCTATTAATGAGATAGACCTTGAGGAAGTGAGAATATTTATGGAAGAATTTATACCAGCTTATGGCAAGAACCTTGATGAACTTAATAAGCCAAAAAGGGGTTAGATAATTGATAGGCTGTATTATAATTATGGCATTTATTGCCTATGTGGATTGTAGAAAGAGGATTATTGATAACAGGCTGATACTTATAGGTCTTATATATGGATTAGTTGTTAATATTGTGGATAAGAGTGACCTTGCGTCACTACTTATCCACATGTTATTAGTGTTTGGTGTATCTCTTGTTATAAAGTTCTGTGTAAAAGATGGTCTTGGCATGGGAGATGTTAAGATGTTTGGAATGTTAAGTCTTTATTATGATTCAATGTCTTTAATTATTATTGTTACAATTGCAATGCTTCTGGTGTGTGTATACCAGGCTGCAAGGTATATAATTGGATTTATAAGAAAAGAGAAGTATGATGGAAAGTGCGCATTGGCACCATTTGTATTTGTGGCAATATGTCTGGCAGTGTGAGTTAATAATTTTGTATATTTCATTTATATAGGAAAAATAAGAAATGTAGAAGACCCGAGTAAGGGTATTGGCACATCCAAAGAAACAGCAAAGATACAGATGTTATCTTGCTGTTATTATTTTGTTGTCCTATATAATTATTGATTTAAAGAATCTTATTAAAATCCAAAAAAACTAATAACCTAGAAGCATCAGTCTTTTGATTGTGATACATTACATATAGAAGTAGGGAAACAATAAATGAGGAAAGATTTTTTATACCCTCAATGAGGCTGTTTTAAAATAATAATATAATAATAATTGTTCAAGGGGAAATATGCCACGATAAGGCTTACTTTCGAAAGGAATTTAAAGTAAATTGATTTTTGAAATATGGTAATTTATTAATGTTGGGTTAAGGAGTAATATTGTTATTTTAATTACTAAGTCATGTAATAAATTGCATTGAAAGGAGATTATTAATATGAGTATGAAAAAAATTCTTAGAAAATATTTAGTAGAGCCTTTAGGAGAAGTATCTGATGAAAAAAGTATAGATAATCAGGTTGACAGACTTTTTTCAGGAGAAGTTAAAGGAAGCTATAAAAATTTTATTTTTTTAGAGAAAACTAAAGGATGGGAAAATAAAGAAGCTGATGGACTGGCAAGTCTGCATAAGAGTAAAGCAGCATAAATGTAAAGAAGGAGTGAAGTTTTATGAAGAAAACAGACTGTATAAAATTGTAAAAAGTACTTGAAGTATAAAAGATTATCTGTTATACTGAATACGTTAAACAGAGAAAAATGTTACAAAAGTATTAAGTAAGGAAAAAATGAGCCCAAAAGTGTTTATACTCCAAAACATATGCAAAAATGACCTCTACAGCCCAGTACTCATGCGGGTTCTGAAAGGGGAGCGTAGAAATGGAGTGGACCCGAGTAAGGGTATTGACACACCC
>JAILNW010000312.1 GCA_024691145.1 Lachnospiraceae bacterium | reverse complement strand
CTTCCATCATTTTCAATAACTCCTTGATTTATATAATAGAATACATAATCATCCGTATAAATCGCTGCCTGATACTTGTCCCCTGGATGAATGCTTTCTGTAAGTGCAAATTTTCTTCCACAGCCACCAAATGTCTTTGGCAAAACACCATCTATCTTTACATCATCTCTTTCTTTTATATTACATAATTTACGCATTATACAGCCATAGTCTACAGATGAAACAATTTCTTCTGCTCCATCATTACTGCACCCTTCTCCTCTAAACATAAATGCAATATTTGAACGACCTGGTGCCAGAAAATGTTCTCCAGGTTTTATAAAATATCCCTGACCATGGTCAGAAAACAAAGAAACAACTATTTCTGTATCTTTAAAATTTTCTTCTATATATTCATATAGTACCTTTAGCCACCTGTCAATATGTCTTGCTTCTAGATTAAACATTTCTGATTTTTTTTCACTATAATCCTGTTTTGCAGATGTTATACCTTTATCTTCATATTCTCTTAGATTTTGTTCCATTGCCTTCTGAACATCAATTGGCAAATCATCACCATCTGCAATATCATGCAAATCTCCAATTGAAATCCATAAATACTGATTTGTATCTTTAAAAGCCTCTATGTGATTTATTGTATCACAAATTACCTCATGTACCTTAAAACCTGCCTTTTGATGTTGATATATATATCTGTCAATACCACGGGCATTCCCGTATGGTGGTATAATTCTCCAGTTGCCTCCTATCATGGCAGTATAATATCCCTGTTCTTTCATATATTCTGCAAAAACAGGCACTTCTTCTGGCATATTTCCATCCAACGCATTATGAAAAAGTCCATGATGAATAGTATCAAGTCCTGACATTATATTTGCTATACTTGGATAAGTCCATTCAGCCATATTATAGGCATTGTTAAATACAATTCCTTTTTCAAAAAACTTATATGTATTTGGCATCCACTCTTTTAGCTTTTCGTTTTTTAAATTATAGGTACCTAAACCATCAACAAATATACTAAGAACAAGTTTTTTCTTATTACTATCATAAACTAGTGGAATGGCATTACCATAATATGCTTTATTATTCGAATATACTTTTGTTTTTCCTTTAATTTTATAATAATTAAAATGCTTCTCACTAAACTGAAGAACACTATATTTCCCTTCATCAGATTCAAATTTGTGAACATTATTACACTTTTCACTTGCTATTGGAAGAAGATATTCTATATTATTATCTAAATCAATTTCATTACAATTGCCTTCCTTAACTTCTAAAAGTTCGCCCTTTAAATGTGTTAAGTCATAAGATTCTGATATAACACCTTTTACACTATCAAGATATGTCATTACCTGATCTTTATATATTGCTGCATATCTTTTTTTATTAATATTTTCGTATATATAATTACCAATAACCTGACTGTAACTTCTGTAATTTCCATCAACAAGACCAAATTCTACTTTACTAAGTTCAACTAATGCATCTATAATTTTTTTATTTTCTTTTATTTTTACCATATCAGTCTCCCTGTCACAGCAACTGATATATTGTTCAAGAATTCTTTCTTCGCTTTCTTTCAGTTCATCTACCAATTGTTTTTCTCTTTTATTATATTCATATATATATCTGGCCTTATAATAATATATATATGCTTCCATATATCTATTTGTTAATTCGCAAGCATATGCTGCATTATATAACATATCCCCATTAAGCGGTTTTTGTTTTACACCTTTTATGGCACATAAGTACGCTTTTTCATATTCCCCTTTACATATATAAAGGTTCGTTTCTAACGCATATATATCTAAATCTTCCTTAGCATAATTACAATATTCATCTAATAAACTTTCAGCTTTAGCAATATCATTATTTGCCAATGCTTCGCAAATTGTTCTTTTACTGAGCTGATAATCGATACAAGTGTCTCCTTATTATGTTATTTTATAAACTTATTTTTCTATTAAGGTTTATAATAATTATTTTGCTCTTAAGACTTTAACTTATATTCCAATTCTTTAATCATCTCATCGAACACTGGTTCTAATACATCTATTATATTTAATGTCAAGTCATACATTTCCTTGTTCTTTGTGAATGTTACTAGCCATTCATTATCTTTTTCACTAAAAAGATTAACATCCTTTAATATGTTATCTGCCTTATCAACCTCAACCATCTGGATAAGCTTATAAACATCTTTTTTATCACACATCTTATTAACACTAGATATATTCTTTATATCTTTTAAATAATTATTATATCTGAATTTATCACTTTTAGCTAAAGG
>JAILNW010000283.1 GCA_024691145.1 Lachnospiraceae bacterium | reverse complement strand
GATTACAAGGGTTGATAGAAAGTTTAAAAAACTTAAAAAACTTATGTCGGTATTTGGCAGTGATTCCATAGAAACATTTATCGGAATTCCAACCTTGAACAACGACAGAATCTGCAGAATCTGCATTATTATAAAGGCTCTTGGGGACTACATAAAAGTAGGACGAGATAATTTTATATTAAAGAAAAAGTATGAAACAGCATTAACAGCATTTGGACAGCTTATAGATGCTGAGAACAGAATAGAAAATCTTAAGATGGAAGAATACAGAATTAATCTTGAGATAGCAGCTAAAACAGCAGAAGAGGCAAGCAGGTCAAAGAGTAATTTCCTTGCTAATATGAGCCATGAAATCAGAACACCTATGAATGCCATACTGGGAATGAGTGAGATTGCCCTTAGGGAGGATTTGCCGGATACTGCAAGGGAGAATGTTCAGAATATTCTTGCTGCAGGTAATACGCTGCTTTCAATTATTAATGATATACTTGATTTTTCTAAGATTGAAGCAGGTAAGATGGAGATTATCTGCGGACAGTACCAGCTGTCATCTGTAATATGTGATATTAACAATATGATGACCTTCAGAATTGCTGATAAGCCTATACAGCTTATTTTTAATGTGGCAAATGATATACCTAATAAGCTTTATGGAGATGAAGTAAGAATAAGACAGATATTTATAAATCTTATTAATAACGCCATAAAGTTTACAAAAGAAGGCAGTATTACAGTTGATGTTAACTGGAGAAGACAGGATGATATGGCAGTGCTGCTTGTTGATGTTACAGATACAGGCATTGGCATAAAAGAAGAAGAATTATCAAAGCTTTTCCATAGCTTTGAAAGAATAGATATTAAGCGTAACAGACAGATTGAAGGTACAGGACTTGGACTTGCAATCTGCAAGCAGTTACTTACAATTATGAATGGAAATATCTCTGTAAAGAGTGAGTACCAGAAGGGTTCTACATTCTCATTTATTTTACCGCAGAAGGTTATTGATTTTACACCTTCATATGGAGATGCTTCATTAGAATCATTTACACAGATCAACCACGATAATAATGCAGACAGTGATATAATACTTGAAAACTGCAAGATACTGGTTGTAGATGATAATGAAATGAACCTTAAAGTCACAAAGGGACTTTTAAAACCTTTGGAATGTAAGGTTGTTGCCTGCCTTAGCGGTAAAGAATGTATTGAAAGAGTTAAGATAACAATGCAAAGTGACAGAACAGGATATGATATTATTTTCCTTGATCATATGATGCCGGATATGGATGGTGTTGAAACCCTTAATGAACTTAAGAAGCTCCATGGATTTAATATACCAGTTGTGGCACTTACTGCAAATGCAATACACGGTGTTAAGGATATGTATATGGAACTTGGCTTTGATGATTATCTTTCAAAGCCTGTTAATGCATCAAACCTTAAGAATATTCTTATAAAATATTTGCCTGACAAGGTAAAATATATTGATAAGAAGGCTGTTGAATACTCCCCTGAGGATTTAAAGAGAATTGAAGCCATAAAAGAGTATTTTGCAAAGGATTATATGGATGTTGATAAAGCTTTGGAATACATGAATAATGATGTAAGCCAGCTTGAAGGAATATTAAGGGCACTTCCTGTAAAGTTTGCGGGAATGAAGGATATTCTTATAGATTATTTAAAAAATGGAGATATGTCGAATTATTGCATTAAGGTTCATGCACTTAAAAGCAACGCAAGAAGTGTGGGACTTGACAGAATCGCAGATATTGCTTATCAGCACGAGATTAAAAGTGAGCAGGCTGATTATGGATATGTTTCTGAGAACTTTTTTAAACTTGAAGAGTTGATTGATAAGTTTATTGTAGATGCAAAATTATTTTACAGTGGTGAACTGGATGAAAAAGAAGATGATTATTGTGTAGACATGGATTTTGTTATGACAAAATTAAAACTGGCAAAGGAAAGACTTGAGGATTTTGATAATATAGGTGCAAGACCTTATATTGAAGAGATACTTAAACACAAATTAAATCCTGAACTTTACAGTTATATAAGTGCCATAGCAGGATTTATTGATGAGTTCGAAGATGAAAAAGCGATAGAAAGGATAGACAGAATAGAAAATTACTAGATTGGGGAGAACCGGAATGGAAGATTTAAAGAAATTTTTTAAATTTGAAGAACTGAATACCGGTGATATGTTAAAGGAATATGAGGATAAGGATTATGAAATGTCTGAGTATTCTGTAAATGAGGCAACTGGAAGTTTTTGTATAGAACAGGCGGATATGGTGCTTGAAGATATCACAGGGGAATTCAAGCTTATAAGAAGATATGACTCTCAGGTTGAGATATACGGCTGGGTTGCTGGATGCCGATGGATATTCAATATTGAGAGTGTACTTATTATTCTTAATAATCAGGTTATGGTTGTGCTGCCAGACAGCCATGTTGAGAAGTTTGATGTAACTATGAGCGGATATTATAATGTTGATCAGGGCTCAGGTTATTTCCTTATGGACAGGGAAGATGGCGGATATGTTTTATTTGAGAAAGAGGCAGTAAAACAGTATGATTATAATGCATTTGGAAAGATTGAAACCATAACAGATAAGAATGGCAATAAAACAGAGTTTGTATACAATGGTAATATGCTTTTAAAGGTAGTTTTAGCAAGCGGACAGTCATTATCATTGTCTTATGATGATGTTCATTTACTTGGAATAACAGATAATTCGGGAAGGTCTGTTGTATATCAGTATGAGGGGGATTATCTTGCAAGAGTCTTATATCCTGATAATACATCAATCCTTTATAAGTATTATAATGACGGTACCATAAAAGGTGTCGTTAATAAGAATGGCATAGAATATATATATAATGAGTTTGACCAGAATGGAAGAATAACTATCCAGACAAGGGCCAATGGTTCATTTTATAAGTATGTCTATGACGACAGAAACATGGTTAATTCAAAGTATGATGGATTGTATGATACATGGACTAATTACTGGTATAATGATGATTGTGATATAACAAAGATTGAATATTTTGATAATACCTGTGAGAAATTTGAATATGATTATCAGGGAAATCTTATCTCTAAAACTGACAGAAATGGTTATAAGACAGAGTATGCCTATGATAATGCCAATAACTGTGTTAAAGAAGTATACCCTAACGGGCTTATAGTTAATAAAGACTATAATGAAGCTGGATTGTTATATAATGTTTCAGATAATTCTGGAAAAGAGGAGAAGAGAGAGTATGATGACAGGGGAAATCTTATATTAAAAACAGAGAAAATTAATAACGATTCATGGAAAAAACATGAGTACGAATATGATGATAAAGGACGACTCATATTAGATAAAGACAGTAAAGGTAATGTAACAAGATATGAATATAATACTCTTTTTAGCAAACCTAATATTGTTATAAACAGGTGTGCACAGTCGGTAATGTATGAGTATGATGTTGCTGGAAGAATAACAAGAAAGTGTTCAGACAATTTTGATTTGAGATTTGAATATGATGTTTTTAACAGAATTACAAAGATTACTGACGGAGAGGGCAATATAACAAGGTATAATTATAATAGAGATGGAAAGCTGTCAAGGAAAATATTGCCTAATCAGTATAATAATCAGAATGACAGTGGAAAGGGCATTGTTTATGAATATGATAAGGATGGAAAACTTGTAAAGACAATTAATCCTTCAGGTGCCATACATCTTACAAAGCGTAATTCAGATGGCAAGATAATAAAAGAAGTAATGCCTGGTGACTTTAATCCTTCAAGTGATGATGGTGAAGGAACTATGTATGAATATGACAGGAATGGCAACTGTATAAGAATAATAAGACCTGATAAAACCGTTGTCAGGATGTTTTATGATGCATGTGGCAATATGGTTAAGAAGGTTCCGCCTAACTGTTATATACCAAAGAATGATGATGGAGAGGGCTATACATATTCTTATGACAGTATGAACCGTCTTATAAAGGAAACAGACCCTAAGGGAAGGGTTGTAAAGTATATAACTTACGATTATGCCGGCAGAATTATAAAGGAAGTTGGCATGAAGGGCTATAAGTCAGAAAAGACTGATAAGAACAGAAAGGGAATTATCAGAAAGTATGACTGTATAGGCAACGTTATTGAAGAAAGAGAATATGCAAAGCAGGAAACACCTGGATTCAAACTTGTAAAATATGAATATGATACAGAAGGTTTTAAAGTAAAAGAAATCAGATATCTTGAATATCAGATGGAAACAGGTGCCGTTGGTAAAACAGGTATTTATAATTATGTCAATGATGAAGAGGGCAGAATGATAAAGCAGTTAAGACCTTGTGGCGGACTTGTTGAATATGGATATGATGAGTGTGGAAGAAAGATCTTTTCAGCAAGAAAAATAAATGAAAAGATGACTCAGTGGGAGAAGTATATTTATAATAAATCAGGCAGAGTATCATTAATAACAATGAGTTCAGACCCTAGATTTACAAAGAAACAGTCTGTGGATATTTTATACAGGTATGATAAGAATGGCAATATCGTTGAGGTTGTTACTCCAAAGGGTAATTCCATCAGACGTACTTTTGATGCGGATAACAGAGTAATAGAAGTTGAGCATGTTGATGCTGTATGTGATATAGATAATAAAATGAGTTATGCCTATGATAACAATGGCAATCTGTCTATGGAAGTTGATATATTTGGCATAACAAAGAATTATTATTATGACTCAATGAACAGAGTTGTAAGGGAAGTTAATGAATATGGCGGAACAACAGCATATGTTTATGATGTCAGTGGCAATGTTATAAAAAAGGTTATGCCTGAGGAATTTAAGGCTGCCGGAGCTAAGGCAAAGGGATTTACCTATGAATATGATATTATGGGAAATCTTATAAAAGAAACATCCCCAACAGGCGAAGTCGTTAAGCAGTGTGAATATAATGAGTTTGATGAACTTATTACGGAAAAAGATGCAGCAGGCAGTGAAACTGAATTTAAATATGATTTTAAAGGAAGAAGAACGTCTTATAAGTATATAAATGGAGATTCTTCTTACAGTGCTTTTGATCCATTTGG
The DNA here is from genome assembly GCA_024691145.1 of Lachnospiraceae bacterium. GTDB lineage: Bacteria > Bacillota > Clostridia > Lachnospirales > Lachnospiraceae > JAILNW01. The sequence continues at coordinate 11,983 of JAILNW010000283.1, read as the reverse complement.
CAATGTAATTGCAAGCCACGATGGAAAATATCGTATGACAGGTTACGAACTTGATGACGAGGGTAATACACTTTCCATACTTCATCCTGATGGAAGAGTAGAAAAGTTTGAGTATGACCTTGCAGGTAATATGACCATGCATATAGATACAAGCGGAAATATTACAGGATACTCATTTAATGAAATTAATAAAATGATAAGCAAGGTATTTCCAAATGGTGCTGAGGAAAGATATGCATATGATGAGGAAGGCAATCTTGCGATATTTGCTGACCGTAACAAAAATGGTATTGAAAATACATACAATATTTACGGGGAGCTTGTTAACAGAAAAGATATGCGTACAGGATTAACTGTAAAGAATACATTTTTCATAGATGGAAAGATTAAGAATTCTCAGATTGACGGAGTTCGTACGGGATATGAATATGACAAGCAGGGACATATTGCAAGACGTAAGCTTAACGAGAAGGTTATGGCAGAGTTTATATATGATATTGAAGGCAGAATTAAAAAGATAAGAAGTGGTTCTGGAAAGAAAGTTATTACTTATGAGTATGATTTGTCAGGAAGAATTGCAAAAATTACTGACGGACAGCTGATTATCGCTGAGAATATTTACAATATGGACAGCACAATAAAACAGACCAAGTTAGGCGAGGGAAAAGTTGTAATAGATTATAAATATAACAGACATAAGAAGAAAACTCAGATAAGTGCAAATATGGCTTCAGGAGAAAGAGTTGTGGACAGCATTTATAAGTATGACGAGTCAGGCTATTGCACATCACTTAAGAGTGTTTATGGAGATTTTTCAGCAGAATATGATATTAATAAAAATCCTGAAAAAGTCCAGTATCTTAAGTATAATGAGAAAATCTGTTATGACAATAACGGGCTTAGAACGAGAAGAAATGTTATTAATAAGAATAATAACAATAACAGTTATGCTGAGTTTTATAATTATGTTCAGGATAAGTTATCTGAAAAGATTACAACAGATCCTTTTGGCAATGTGATGGGCAGAATTGCTTATCAGTATGATAAGTCAGGAAATATAATAAATGATGGGGAAAATTCATATTACTATGACTGTTTTGGAAGACTGATAAAAAGTGAAACAGCGGATGGTTATGTTATGAGATACCATTATGACCTGGAGATGCTTAGATACGAGGTAGAGGATAATGGTGAAACTACCCAGTATATTTATGATGAAAAGGGTCATGTAATACGAATGCAGAACAGCCATGAAACTATTTTGTATATTTGGGATAATGATAATATAGTGGCGCTTTATCATGAAGATGAGGACCAGTATATGTATTTTATCAGGGATAATAACGAGAGTATTACTCATATAGTAGATGGAAACTTTGTTATTAACTCTTATACATATGATATTTTTGGAACTATAATAGGTGTAACTGAAGGGGTTACTAACAATATATTATATAAACAGCATATGTATGATGAAAATACAGGACTTTATTATATGAACAATAATTATTATAATCCTTCTATGGATTTATATATAATGGAGAAACGTGAAGGCGATTAATGAAATAATTGGGTAAAAGATTGGTTGGTTAAAAGGATGGAGGAATTTTGATGTTAAAGAAAAGGAAAATTATTGCCTGTGCTGGTGCATGTATGGCGGTAATAACTGGAGTATGTTTAACAACAAAAATACTTAGCAAGGCTAATAATATTGATTCCAACAGCTATGTTTCTGACAAAATGTCTGCAAATCAGATATATGCAGAAATTAGCACTGATAATGATACTGAGTATGATGTTGCAGGTGTCTGGGAAGATTATGAGGGACAGAGATATATGTTTTTGCCTTCTCAGACAGACACTAAAAATGTTGTAATATGGAGTACGTATAGTGATGAACTTTATATTGATAACAACCAGGTTAACAACGGACAAGGTATAACATTAGAAGAAGGACAGCATAGCATAAAAGCAGGAAATGACAGTTATACCCTTAATGTAATGAAGTCAGAAAATATACCTGCGGTTTATATTTCATTAAATGATGGAAAGAATGCAGAGTATCTTAATGAAACAAAGGATAATAAGGCAAGTGGAAATATTGCATTTATTGATGAAAATGGACAGGTTACGGAAGCGGGTCTTTCACAGATAAAGGGAAGAGGCAATTCCAGCTGGGATGCAGGCTATGTATTTGACAAATTTCCTTACAATATAAAATTAGAAGAAAAGACAGATGTGTTTGGAATGGGAGCCATGAAGAAATGGTGTCTTCTTGCAAATGCACTGGATGAATCCCTTATCAGAAATAAAATAGTTGGAGATATAGCAGAAGAAATCGGTATGGAATATAATTATACTGGAAAAAACATTGATTTGTATATTAATGGTGAGTATCTGGGTAACTATTTTATATGTGAGAAGGTTGAGGTTGGAAAGACAAGCCTTATTAATATTACTGATCTTGAAAAAGCAACTGAAAAGGTAAATGATAATGATCTGGATTCTTATGAGCAGATTGATCCATATGGAAAAAGTTATACACCAGGTGATGATGACGGAGATGGATATCCTGATGAATATATAGTTCCTGCAGGAACTTATAAGTATTATGATATTCCAAATGATCCTGAGGATATAACAGGAGGATATCTTCTTGAGTTTGATTATGCAGGAAGACAGGCAGAGGAAGCAAGCGGATTTGTAACTGACAGATATCAGCCAATTACAATCAAATCCCCAGAATTTGCAACTAAGAATGAGGTTTTATATATTAAAGATTATATGCAGAGAGTTGAGGATGCAGTATATTCAGATACGGGATACAATGATAAGGGTGAATATTATGCAGACTTAATAGATGTTGAATCATTTGCAAAAGTTTATCTCATTAATGAATTTACTAAAAACCTGGATTCTGGAGAATCAAGTTATTATGTATATAAGGACGTTAATGGCGTATTAAAGGCTGGCCCTGTATGGGACTATGACTGGGCGTTAGGATCATTTTCCGTTAAGGAAGGTGTTGATACTTCTGATCCAGATGGCTGGTATACATCAGAGAAGAAGATAAAAAATGCAAAGAACTATGGAAAAGATTATTATAATCTTAGTGCCAGACTGTCTAAACATGAGGACTTTATGGTAAAGGTAAAGGAAATCTGGAGGGACAGCTTTAAAAGTGCAGTATCTGATACAATAAAGGATAATAGTGAAAGTACAGTTACATGTATTGATAAATATTATGAGAAACTTAAGGCATCAGCCAAGATGAATTATACATTGCATAATAGTCTCGAAAAGGAACCTATTTGGGGCTCTGCAGATACAGGAAACACATTTTCAGATAACTATGATTACTTAAGAAATTTCATATCAAATAGAATTGCATTTATGAGTGAGCTGGATAATGATATTATTATAGACAGCAATATGGTTTATTATGATAATAAGGATACTAAGTGGGATGAAGTATATTGTTATTATTGGAAAGATGGAGAAAGTCCTGTTAACTGGCCTGGAGTAAAGATGACGGGTCTTTCTTCTGATATATTTGCCTATGAACTGCCAGAAGGATATGATATGATTATTTTTTCAGGCAATAATATGCAGACAGCAGACCTTTCTGTAGTAAGAGGAAAGGTATTTGTACCGGTTAATGCTACAGATAATTATTTTTCTGGATTATGGGAGAATAAAGGAGAAGAAACTGGCTTAAAGGTTTACTTTGACAATTCATTAACTTCGTGGGATAATATAAAGTGTTACTGGTGGAAGTCTAATGAAGAGGGTCCTGTTATGTGGCCGGGTATTTCAATGAATTATGAGAGTGATAAGATATACTCTTATACAATACCGGAAGGTTATGACTGTGTTATATTTAATAATGCTAATGGCATACAGACAGAAGACCTTATGATAAATGCAGACAAGATATTTGTTCCATCTTCCACTGATAATAAAATTAATGGCGAATGGATAGAAAAATAATAAGAATATTTTAAAAGAAAAGAGGATAAATAATTATGGGATTTCAGATTAGAGAAGGAAATATTCAAGGATTAAAGATTATTACACCAGATGTTTTTAAGGATGACAGAGGATACTTTCTAAAGTATTATGAGAAGGAAATGTTAAAGGAGATAGGTGTTGATCTTGATATAGCTGAATCATTTGAAACTATGTCAAAGAGAAATGTTATAAGAGGTATGCATTTTCAGACTATGGAACCACAGGATAAGCTTGTAAGGGTAATAAGTGGTGAAATTTATGATGTTGCAGTTGATATCAGAAAGAATTCTCCTACATATGGACATTATGATATGGTACGTTTATCAGATTACAACAGGGAAATGTTCTATATTCCAGCAGGTTTTGCCCATGGTTTCTGCGTAGTATCTGATGTGGCTATTGTATCATACACATGCAGAGGAAGATATATAGGACAGGCTGATACAGGTATTGTATATAATGATCCTGATATTGCAATTAACTGGCCTGTAGAAAATCCTATAGTTTCAAATAAGGATGCAGGACTTATGACTCTCAGAACATTTTATGACCAGTTCCAGGGATTATAATTGAATATAATAACAAAAAACAGCTTGTATATACGAGCTGTTTTTTTATTTAATAAGAAATTTCTTCAAAATTTGCCATTTATTTCCAAAAGTGGTATAATTAAATAATATTGATAATGGAGTTGGTTTTATGAATACAAAGATTGGTAAGAAGAAAGATACTAACATTATGAAGCTGATTTCAAAGACAATAGTCAAAGACCGATATCTGATTATGGCATTATTTGTGTCTCTGGCTATTTTTTGTGTATTTTCAATTTCTAAGGTAAAAGTTAATGAAGATATTACTGCGTTTTTACCGGATGATACTGAAACCAGACAGGGTCTTACTATTATGGAGGATGAATTTATTACATATGCCTCTGCGGATATTATGATTTCCAATATAACATATAATACAGCTGAAAAGATTGCAGATATGCTGGAAAAAGAGGAGCATGTAACTACAGTTACATTAGATGATTCTAAAGCACATTATGTTAATTCTTCTGCCCTCATATCCCTTGCTTTTGATGGAACAAGCAGTGATGAGAAGATAATTGCTGCCATGGAAAGTATTAAGGATAAGATAAAGGATTATGACGTTTACATATCTACAGAGATTGGACAGAACTACTCTAAAGAGGTTGCATCACAGATGGGAGGGGTACTGTTACTTGCAGTTGTTGTAATTCTTTTTGTTTTATTATTTACATCAAGAAGTTATTTTGAAGTAGTAATATTTGGTATAGTTTTTATATTTGCGGCTGTTCTCAATATGGGAACAAACTATCTGCTGGGTGAGATATCGTCTATAACCAATTCAATTGCAGTAATATTACAGCTTGCACTTGCTATTGATTATTCCATAATTCTTATTCACCGTTATCAGGATGAAGTTCTTATAAGGGAAACTGAAAAAGAGGCTTTGATTGAAGCTTTATCTAAAGGAATAATAGAAATATCTTCATCAAGTCTTACAACAATATCGGGACTTTTGGCATTAACACTTATGCAGTTCAGACTTGGTTATGACCTTGGTGTGGTATTAACAAAAGGTATAATATTCAGTATATTATCAGTGCTTTTACTTATGCCAGGTATTATATGTCTGTTTCCTAAGATGCTTAAGAAAACAGCTCATAAAAGCCATGTGCCAAGCATTACATTTTGGGGAAAATTCCTTATGAACTCAAAATACTGTTTTGTATTTGTATTTTTTGTACTGATTCCCCTTTCAATTTATTTTTCATCTAAAACAGAGTATGCATTTGCAGACAGTACAATCGATGAACTTATATATTCAGAAAGCCGTATGACAATGCATAAGATTGAAGATACATTTGATAATTCTACTACCATTGCACTTATAGTACCGAATGGTGACTATGCAAGTGAAAAGGAAATTATTAAGGATATTGAGGTAATGGATAATGTAAAAAGTGTCACAGGTCTTGCAAATATCGAAATTGAAGAAAACAGGGTTCTTACAGACAAGTACACACCTAGAATGTTTGCAGAACTTTTAGATATTGATATAGAGCAGGCAACCCTTATGTATCAGGCATACGGTGTTGAGAATAAGCAATATCAGGGAATATTTAAAAGTCCTGAGGAATATGAAGTTCCTCTTATAGATATGTTTTTATTCCTCTTTGATAAAACTGATAAGGGAATTATCAACCTTGATGATACTAAGAATGAACAGATGCAGTCATTAAGAGGCCAGTTAATGAAGGGAATAGAACAGTTGCAGGGAGATAATTATGACAGAATAATCGTAACAGCAACTGTACCTGTAGAAGGAGCAGAAAGCACCAGACTTGTTGATAATATAAGAAGTGAAGCAAAGAAACATTATGAAGACAGCGATATGAATGTACTTGTTATTGGTGAAATTACAAGTGCCAAGGACCTTAATGATACATTTAACGGAGACAGTGCAAAGATAAATTTCCTTACAATATTATTTGTACTTATTATCCTGCTTTTAACCTTCAGAACCGTTGCAGGCTCATGTCTTCTTGTATTTGTTATTCAGGGAAGTATATGGATGAATTTTTCGTTCCCATATCTTACAGGAATAACATGTTCCTTTGTTACAAATATGATTGTTTCGGCAATCCAGATGGGTGCAACTATTGATTATGCCATTGTTATAATGAATCATTATCAGGATTTGAAGAAGAATAACAAGAGAAAGGATGCAATGATACAGGCTGTAGATGAAAGTTTTCCTACAATCCTTACATCAGGAACAATCCTTACTATGGCAGGTTTTCTTATTTCAATGAAGGTAAGCGATGTTTATATAGGACATATAGGGCTTGCAGTTGGAAGAGGAGCATTGATATCGGTTATACTGGTACTTACAGTACTTCCACAGATTATTGTTCTGTTTGATAAATTAATAGACAGAACAAGATTTACAATAGTACTCGGAGGTGACCGTAAATGATGAAGAGAACACTATCAATAATAATGTCGGTGGCTGTAGCAGTTGGTACTATATCGTTTCCATGTGGCAAAGCATATGGGGATGATAATATTGTGAAAATAAATAATGCAAAAGAACTGTCTGATTTTGCTAAAAAATGTATTATAGACAGCTATTCAAGAAATCTTACTGTTGTACTGGAAAATGATATAGACTTAAAAGGAAGCGATTTTATATGCATACCATATTTTTCAGGTGTGTTTGATGGAAATCATAAAACTGTAACTAATTTTAAAATAAAGGACAAGGGCTCTAATAAAGGTTTTATAAGATTTACATCAAAGGAGGCAGTAGTTAAAAATCTTACAGTTGATGGCAATATTAATCCTGACGGAAGCAGAACCAACATAGGTGGAATTGTTGGAAATAATCAGGGAATAATAAGCTGCTGTAACTTTTTTGGAGAAATTGATGCTGATGAAGCAGCAGGTGGTATAACAGGAATCAACAATGGTCTTATTACAGAATGTGTTAATGAAGGAAATGTAATAGGAGAACATAAGATTGGCGGCATTACAGGATATAATACAGGTGTAATTGACAGGTGTAACAATAATGGAAAGATTAATACAGAGATTGTTCTTACTGATAATGTAGGTTATAGCAGATTGTCGCTTGGAAATTTTGATATTTCTGAAGTTTCTGAAGATGATTTTTATAATATAAGTGATCTTGGAGGAATTGCAGGGCTTTCTGAAGGGGACATTTTAGAATGCTGTAATAATAATACCATAGGCTATGAGAAAATGGGATACAATGTTGGAGGTATAGCAGGAAGACAGAATGGAAGAATAAGTGACTGTACCAATAAAGGTGAAATATATGGAAGAAAAGATGTTGGAGGTATTGCAGGACAGATTGAACCATATACAACATGGGATTTTTCAGATAGCAAGCTTAAGGAACTTGAGGATACTATTAACGAGATAAATAGTAATATTGATAAACTTAGAAATGATGCAGCTAATTCCTCTGATGAAGTAAAAAATCAGATTAAGGTATTGCAGGATAGTGTTGATACAACATCAAATGATTTGAAGTATGCAGTTGGCCAGATGACAGATAATGTATATACCTACAGAAATACAGCTAATCAGCTGATTACGGAAATAAGAAGCGGAATAGACTCCCATGATGAATTAAAAGTTACAGAGCTTGTTAACAATTTAAATGAAACCTTAGAAAATCAGGATGAAAATGTGGATGTTGAGGATATTCTTGATATTCTTAAAAGGGTCAGGGAAGAAAAAATAGGTGGTGATGAGCTGTATGATAAAATTGAGAAGATTATAGCTCACACTGACTATAACAGACCTGATACGGAAAAAGTATTTAATGATGTTGATAATGTTACAAACGGAGTAAGGGGAATAGAAAGTCTGCTTGCTTCGGATTCGGAACTGATACGTAATGATACAAGAAATGTTATTGAATCTATTGAAAAACTAAAGGATGCATTTACTGTAACAGCACAGAATCTTAGTGATGTTAATACAGATTATGAGAAGGATATTTCTGCAGAAAATGTTGACAGGTACAATAAAGGTATTGTAAAAAAGTGCAAAAATTTCGGAAGGGCAAGCGGAGATACAAATGTGGGAGGTATATCGGGTACGGTTTCATATGAAGTATCATTTGATGCGGAGGATAAAATAAAAGTTTCTGATTATTTGTTAACTAATGCAAAATACCTTGTGTATGCTGTAATAGAAGAATGTGAAAATGCAAGCGATATTACAGCTTATAAAGAAAATGCAGGAGGAATAACAGGGAATGCGGACTTTGGAATAATATTAAAAAGCATTGGGTCAGGAACAATCAGTGCTGGTGAAGGTGATTATTGCGGTGGTGTTGCAGGATTAAGTAATGGAAATATAAAGGATTCATACTCAAGAGCATTGCTTCATGGTAGTAAGTACGTTGGAGGTGTTGCAGGTAAAGGATATAATATTTATAACTGCAAATCCTATTCATTTTTAAAGGACAGAAATGAATATTATGGCTGTATTGCAGGAGATATCTCTGGAAATGTAAGTGGGTGTTATTATGTTGAAAGTGATGATGGCGGAGTTGATGGAATAGGTTATACAGGAAAGGCAGAACCTGTAACTTATGAAAAATTATTAACCTTTGCAGACATTCCAGATGTATTTAAAAAGATTACAGTAACCTTTATTGCAAATGATGAAACTGTTGAAGTAAAAGAGGTTGAGTTTGGTAAGGGAATTGATTCATTTCCTGAAGTACCAATGATGGGAACAAAATACTGGAAATGGGATGATTTTGATAATGAACATATATATTATAGTCTTACTGTTGAAGGAGAGTATAAAAATCCAACAACAACAATAGCAACCACAGAAAAGATTGCAGCATATCTTGTTGAGGGAAATTTTTATGAAGGACAAAAACTTACAGCAAAGTCATATAAGCCTGAGATGTTAGCGGAGTTTGGCAAAGGTAAGTGTATTAATTCAGGTAAACTATCTGTTAACGGTTATGACGGTGAGTTTAAAGTAAGAATGAAAAGCCCTGATGATGGTATTTTGTTTGTATCTGATGACAGTAAGAGTTTCGAAGAAACAAAATATGAAAGAGACGGAAGCTATATAGTATTTACAGCAAATAATGGCTGTTATATTGTATATATGGAAAATGTCAGAACAACCATAAGACCTTATGTTATTACCGGATTAATAATATTAGCTGTAATTATATTTGCAATAGTTATAAATGTAAGAAATAAGAAACAAAAGAATATATCAGACAGCGAGGATACAGAAAGTTTGAAAGAAGATTCTGAAAAACAGTAAAAAAGAGAGGCAAATCACTTAATGTGAAATGCCTCTTTAATATTTTTAATTATTCTTCAACAGGAGTAATCTGCCCTCCACTATAATAATATGAACCAGCTGTAAAGTAATAATTCTTTCCATAGTTGCTGTCCCAGCTGCTATGTCCATCATTGAAACATACACTTACGCCTTCTGCATCTCCGAGATCAATAGTGTATTCTTTGTCAAATCCCTCGTACTTTGTAGAAGAATTCATAGGTATGCCAGGGGCTTTAGTCCAGTTGTCGTTGTCAATACAATAATGTATGTTTGGAGTAATGTAACCTGTGTAGTAAATAGTTACTTTATTATTTGTTGGAGTTTTAGGACGAAGATTAGTAGTTTTACCACTAGTAAAGCCCCATGCTCCTTCTTTAAATGTATAATTCTCTCCGTTATTGCTATCCCAGTTGCCTTTACCATCATTAAAGCATACTGTTACATTTTTTGCCCCACTAAGCGGAAGAACAGCTTTGTAATCATATCCTTCAACTTCGTCTTTTGCAGCAGTCATAGGAATACCTGGTACTGTAGACCAGTCACCATCGCCTATTTTATAATGTATATAAGGTTTGTCAAATCCTTTGTAGTAAATAGTTGAAGCACCTTCAGTGTAAATTTGTGGTTTTGGATCAACAATATCTTCACCTGTAACCACAAATGTTGAATCATGAGTTGCAACCTGTCCGTAGTAATCAACAGCACTAACATGAATAGCATATGTACCAGCTTTCTTTGGAGTCCATGATGCACGTTGATAATAAGTATGAGGATATGAGACTGTTTCATTAGTCTGCATATTTGTAATATCAATTGTGTACTTTGGATATGACCCATACTCAGCACCAAAACCAACACCAACATTTGTAATCTGGCAGTTACTGAAATTAACTTCTGTTCCTGTTGTAACAGGAGAAGCAGGTGTTGTTGGAACACCAAGAATTGCAAAACCTTCTACATTAACAACCTGATGCCATGTATAAGTCAAACCTGTTGAATCATGTGCGGAAAGCCAGATATTTAAAGGACCTCCCTTTGTTAACATAAATGTTGTACTGAAATCATTATATTTACATTCTTCATTATTCTTATAAGTAACAACTTCTTCACCATCAAACTGGTATGACAAGGATACATAATAAGGAGCTTTACCATTGTTGAACTTATTAATATATACTCTTATAAGTTCTGCTGCCTTTCTTGGATCACCAGAAGTTTTTACAGTACAATCAAGAGTGTTCTCGTTAGTTGCGTCAACTTCAGTAATTACACCAGTTGAATATGTATATGTACCAGGCATAAGAGTGTAATTAGCACCATTACAGCTATCCCAGGTACCATTACCATCATTGAAACAGCAAGTAAGTGGCTCACCCTTTGTATCAATCTTTGCAATATATGGATAACCCTTCATAGTACTTGACTTAGTCAGTGCATAGCCAGGAACCTTTGTCCAATCGCCATCACCAATCTTATAATGAATATATGGATTATCGTAGCCTTTATAATAAATAGTTACAGAGTCAGTTGGCATCTTAGTACCTCCAGCAAATGAAATAATACTTACGCAAGTAATACATGCCAAAAAAAGGCACGAAAAGATAATAACTAAATTACGCTTTTTCATAAAACCTAATCCCCCATCTTCTAATAATAACTTTTTGATTAAACTTTCTTGCAATATGCAAGCCCATATTCTAAGTATACATGAATGTGTTAGCAATGTCAAATATGTAATATAAAATTAAAAAATGCGTAGCAGATGGTCTGGGAGCTGTAGGAGAAAGTTACGTGAACTGTAAAAAAATGCAAAAGAAAAACGAGTATTGGGAGTACTCGTTTTCCTTTGGGTTTACTTTTTATTTTAATAGAAAAGGTATGTTTTTTTGTTACTAAATACTAGTAACTAACAAAAAATATTGTAAAAGATTAAAAAGGATTTTATAAAAAAACTTTTAATTTGTTTACATGTATAAGTATATATTAGAACAATAATAATGTCAAACGGACAAAATTGTATAATATTACTATAGCACTTAAATACAATATTTTACAGTATATGAAATATATACAAATATACACCTATAAAATAG
>JAILNW010000276.1 GCA_024691145.1 Lachnospiraceae bacterium | reverse complement strand
ACCATCATAATTACGGTTTGTACTATTGGCTCCATTAAAATGCTTTCTGCTGCCAATATTATTACTTCCGTTAAGTGCTGCCTTTGCTGCCTTAATACATGAAGAACTAAGTGTTCCGTTCTTATACCAGTTTACAGCCTTCTTAAATTTCTCACCATAGTATGGTGGAAACTGTCCTGACTGTGAAAGCACACCAACAATTGAATTTGGATATGATGAACTGTTAACACGATTCATAATAACACTCGCAACAGCTAACATACCTTCATATGGTTCTGCACCTGCTTCACAATAAACTATAGCTGACATGTACATAAGATCTTCATCATCAACCTCTTCAATGCTCGAACTTGCTGCTACAGCAACCTCTTCTTCCTGAATAGCAGCTGCTCTCTTTGCTGCCTCTCTGGCTTCCTGGGCCTTTCTTTCTTCTTCAGCCTTTCTTGCCTTTTCTGCAGCTATTCTTTCCTCTTCAGCCTTTTTTGCTGCCTTTTCTGCAGCTATTTTTTCCTGTCTTATTCTTTCTTCTTCAAGTCTCTGTGCCTCTAACTCACGTTCTCTTTCAATTGACATTGCATAATTAAATGTTGTTGCAACATCAACATAGTCAGAAGCCACATATCCTTCAGTAGAATCATAAGAAACTCTAATCCACTGTCCTAAATTCTCCTTAACTGTTAACTTATCACCTGTAGAAAACTGATCTAATATATCAGCATTCTCATCAGCGTTTCTTCTAAGATTAAGTGTTTCTGCTTTTACGGTAGCATAAATCTTAGCATAACCATTAACAATCTCCTCATCACTTAAGCCAGTTACAATTAAATCTTGTCTTATGTAACCTGAAACATCACCCGATGTTATCTTATACCATCCGTTCTCTGATGTTTCTATAACGCAAACATCATCAACTCTGAATCTTCCTGCTATATCAGCTTCCTCTGATGCTGAAGTTCTTATGTTAGCCTGTTCAGTAACAACTTCTTTGTTGCAAACACCATAGTTCGCATATAAAGGAGCAGGAGTTGGTTCTGCGTTTTCAACTATATTTCCCTCGGCAACTTCATTGCCATTTACCTGCGTTTCTAAATCGACACCATCTAAATTCTGTATCTCATTATCAATGTCATCATAGTGGTCCCCATCTAATTTTTCAAGTTCTTCAACTGTAGTTTTAGCAGCATTAGTAGTAGAAAGTACACGGACTACCATTTCAGAAGCCTCAGATTCTTTAGAAACAGTACTTCTTTCACTTGTAATGTCAGACTTATTAATTCCAGCGCTTGCATCAATGCTACTGCAGCATGCATTAAATACAATTGCAAGCATTAAAGTCCCTGCTATTTTCTTAATTATCGAATCGCTTTTCATTGGTCCCTCCATAAATCTCCGGTTACAGTTTAGTTTCTTTTCGTAACCATGAGTAAATTATATATTCGAGGAACTCCCTTTGTCAAGCATTTATGCATTTTGTATATTCTATATGTTATTTTCGAATATTTTTGTACATATTGACTATTTTCAACAATCATATAATTTATCACAAAATAATATACAAGTTATATTTGTATATTTATAAGTTCATCTTTTATTGCCAAATTACTTTAATTTCTTGTAATTATTATTTTCTACAAATATAATTGGTGTGTTAATTTTTTCTCTTTCATAATACAATATATTTTTGTATATAAGTAGTTTTCACATTTATATGTTGTATATTTTAAAACATATGATTGTTTAATATGTTATTATACAAATATATATTGTGGTTTAAAATTGTATTTTTTCAAGAAATATGCTAGTATTGTGCAAGTTTATTGCACTTTCCTGCTCTCATTCTAAATTTTCCTGGTTATAATCAACCCTTATCGCCATAAAACAATTTACATCTGTAATTTAGCATTAAATACAATATATTCTTTTAAATTCTAAAATTTTTATAAACTTTTTCTTGTACAATAATGATTTATTTTTGTACTATTATGATATTTAGTTAGTTAAAAATAACTAAATATTCTTTCAGCCCTTTATTTAAAAGAGTTTTTTGCTGTTGAAGAAACTAAAAAAGAAAACCTGACACCTTACAAATAATATTTGTCCAATGCCAGGTTTAAAAATCTTGGTCCTGCTTTAAAGTAATTTTACCTTTTCAGTTATTATATTTCTTACATCCTCCCTGTCTAATTCCATGGAAATAGCCAGTTCATCTATAAGATTGTCTTCTGCCATTCTGTAATAATTATCATCTAAGGCTGTCAGCTTCTTTCCCTGTGATAATTTGGCCTCCCTGCTTATATGTAAAGTCTTAAGAACTCTCATAAGTTCCATACAGTCATGCTTCTGTATAGATTCCTTTATTACATCTGCTTTCTTTCTATTCTTAATATCAATAGTCAGTTCCTCAACTGTATCCATATTGTCAATAAGGGAATAGGCCTCATCCTTTGAAATAACCGGTCTCAAAACCGTCTTAGTGTTATCCACAGGAATATATACCTTGCTTCCTTTTGAATATACCTTATCCATAGTATAATATTCTCTCTCCTTAGAAATACCAGACACATCCAAAGTACCTATACTCTCTACTTTACACACACCGTTGTTGCCGCATACCACGTAGTCTCCAATATTAAACATAAACATCTTTCCCCTTTTTCCTTTTTCAAACAAACTCTTAACTTTTTATCTCTCTATTAATATCATAACATTAATTTTTGAAAAAGGCAAAGGGGTGAAAATGAAAATTCTGTGAACAAATTTTACTCTGCCTCTTTTTCAGTTTCATCCTCAGTATTTTTTACTTTATTGTCAATCTCTTTGTTGCTTTCTGTATTATTTACACCATTCATTTCGTGAATGTTTACATCAAGCTTATTATAAGGTATATTGATATTCTCTTCTCTGAATCTTTCAATAACTTCCTCTAAAAGTTCCCATCTTACAGCCCAGTAATCAGCAGTCTGTACCCATACTCTGAAGCCTATATTAATAGAACTGTCAGCAAGCTGATCTACAAATATATCAAATCCTTTGTTTTTCTTTACTCTTTCATTCTTATTGGCAAGATCATTAAGAACACTTCTTACCTTCTTAATATCTTCGCTGTATTCAACAGGAATTATAAGATCAAGTCTTCTCTCTCCAACACTAGGCACATTCTGTACTGAAGCATTAGAAAGCTGTCCATTAGGTATTACTATCTTCTTATTATCAGGTGTTCTAAGATGAGTATAGAAAATATCAATCTCAGTTACTCTTCCTTCGATACCACTTGCGATTATGTAATCATGTACTTTAAATGGCTTAAGAATAAGAATCAGTACGCCACCTGCAAAGTTCTGCAAACTTCCCTGTAAAGATAAACCAATTGCTAAACCTGCAGAACCAACCAATGCTACAAGTGAAGTTGTTGGTATATCAAGAATGCCTATAATACTTACAAATAAAACAATTGTTAATATACCTGATATAAGTTTTGATAAGAACTGGCTTACGCTTGAATCAAGCTTACTCTTTCTAAATGCCTTCTCTACAACATTCTTAATTAATTTTACAATTTTCTTTCCTATAAAATATACAAGAATGGCAATAACAATTTTTCCTGCAAGTATTCCCAAATCGCCTTTGTACATATCCCATACTTTACCAAGATACTTTCCAATAAGGCCAAATGCCTTTTTAAAATTACTATTTTTTACTTGTTCCACAACCTCTGAAGTTGCTTCATTAATATCAGGCACTTCAGTAGCGGAAGTTAATAACAATCTCATACTATTTCCTCCTTTTAAAAAACAGATAGTTCAATAATACTGAACTACCTGTTTAATTATTAATTTTTCTCGTTCTTTGCTTTAGTTGTTGTTTTTTTAATTGTCTTTTTTGATGCAGTTTTCTTTGTCTCAGTCTTCTTTGTCTCAGTCTTCTTTGTCTCTTCTTTCTTTGCAACTGCCTTTTCCTTAATTTCCTCTTCACTTTCCTTATGAGGAACAAGTGGTGTAAAATTGAATACACTTATTCCCATAGGAGGAACAGTTACATTAATATAGAAGTCACGTCCATTATATTCTGCAGGTCTTGCATTCTTTAATCTAGGGTTAACAGCACCTCTTCCACCAAAATCAACACTGCTGCTGTTAAAGATTTCTTTATATCTTCCCTTATAAGGAACACCTATAGAAAATCCTTCATAAGTCATAGGCGTAAAGTTACATATGATAAGTAAAGTTTCTTCTATCTTGTCTGTCTTCCTTATATATGAAATGATACTTCTACTTGAATCCATATCATCAATCCACTCAAATCCTTCAGAAGAATAATCCTTCTTATATAAAGCAGGCTGACTTTGATATAACTTAATAAGATCCTTTACATAATTATTAACATTCTTATGATTCTCATACTCTAAAAGATTCCAGTCAATAAAGCTTCCTGAATAAAGCTCTGCCTGAGCCATATCAAGACCCATGTACATATGCTTCTTTCCTGGATGAGTCATCATATAACCAAGAATAGTCTTAAAATTCTCTATCTTCTGTCCATATTCACCAGGAAGATTATTAATAATGGAACCATTATTGCCATCAAGCAGCTCATGTGAAAGTTCTAATATAAACTTTTCACTATAATTATATAACATGCTAAGTGTAATCTGATTATGGCGTCCTTTTCTGAATAATGGATCACACTTCATGTATTCCATCATGTCATTAGCCCACTCAACATTCCACTTGTAATCAAAACCAAGTCCATCCTCTTCTACATCTTCAGTAAACTTTTCCCAGGAAGAAGTATCTGTACCTATAATAAATGTACCATCTTCTCTCTTTGAATGTATACTGTTAAGGTGCTTAAAGAATTCTATCGCCTCTAAGTTATGGTTATCACCAAACATGTTTGGCCACCATTCGCCATTCTTTCTTCCATAATCAAGATTAAGCATAGAAGCAACATCACAGGCTCTAAGTCCGTCTACATGATACTCGTCAAACCAGTAAAATGCATTGGCAATAAGGAAGTTAGAAACCTCTGGTCTTCCATAATTAAATACTCTGCCTCCGTTAAATGGATGAACACCCTTCTTAGGATCCAAATGATCATATAAATTAGTACCATCAAAATCAGCAAGGGCAGCCTTATCATCAGCGAAATATGCTGGTACCCAGTCAAGTATAACTCCAATCTTTTTGCTGTGCATGAAATCTATAAAATACTTAAAGTCATCTTTCTTGCCAAATCTTGAAGTAGGAGCATAGAAATTAGTAATCTTATATCCTAAAGACTCTTCCTCTCTGTATTCACATATAGGAGTTAATTCTATGTGTGTATATCCCATTTTCTTAACATACTCTGCTACAAGAGGAGCAATCTCTCTGAATGAATATAAACTTCCATCCTCTTTAACCTTCCATTTAGAAAGATTAAGTTCGTATATACATAATGGACTATTATCTAAGTCAGTCTTTACTCTTTCATCAACAAAAGCTTTATCTGTCCATTTGAATTCAGATTCGTCACAAATCACAGATGCATCATTTGGCATAACCTCTGACTGCTTTGCATATGGATCAGCTTTAAGAGCAATAACATCGCCTTTAAATCTCATCTCATATTTATATATGTCTCCAGCTTTAGCACCAGGAACAAATAATTCAAAAACGCCTGTATTCTCAATCTCGCTCATCTTAAAAAGATCGCCCTTCCAGTCGTTAAACGAACCTACAACACTAATGCTTAAAACATTAGGTGCCCATACAGTAAATAAAGTTCCCTCTATACCATTAATAGTTTTTACATGTGATCCCAAATAGTTATAAACGTCATAGCATATACCATTATTGAACTTTCTAATAGCCTCCATGTCAGAAACATTAGATACTGAATATATATCCCATACTTCCTCTGTTGTACCATCTTCATATTCAACAACAAATGTATATTCAGGTATAGTCTTCCCTGCAATCAGAACAGCAAAAAATCCTTCTTCATCAACCATCTCACACTCGTACTCTTTACCATTCTTAAGCTTAAGTGTAGCCTTCACAGCATGTGGTCTGTAAACATTAAATAAAATTCCATCTTCAGTTATATGTGGTCCTAAAATACTATTAGGTCTGGTATGATCATTATATATAATAGCCTCTATTCCAGCCCAGTCACATAAATCATAAAGCTTTTCATCCATTATAGCAACCTTTTCCTTCCTTATAAAGTATTATTGTTATGATAACTTATGTATAAATAACCCACTTCTTAACTTTGGTTCAAACCATGTTGACTTTGGAGGCATAAGCATGTTGGCATCTGCAACATCAAATAATTCTTTAATTGATGTTGGATACA
>JAILNW010000192.1 GCA_024691145.1 Lachnospiraceae bacterium | reverse complement strand
ACTCGTTGCTGAATTAGAAAATGAATTTGATATTGAAATTCAGCCAACCCAGGTTGCGAATGATACCTGGAATACAGTTGATAATATAGTTAAACTTGTTGAAGAGTTAAGAAAATAACAATTAAGAAAAAACAGCCATGCTTTTACACATGGCTGCTTTTTCATTTATTACTTTTTGTAAGTAATCTTACCATTATTGAAATAATATGTTCCTATACCGAATACATAATTATATCCATTGTTGTTATCCCAGTGATTATTTCCATCGTTGAAGCAAGCTGTTACTGAAGCTGCATCATTCATTTCTATTTCTATCTTATGAGTAAAACCAGCTTCTTCACTTGTTTTCTCCATAGAAACACCAGGTACGTTAGTCCAGCTACCATTTAATGCATAGTGGATATTAGGTTTCTCATAACCTTTGTAGTAAATTGTTGTTACGTCAGTCTGCTCACCTAACTTCTTGATAGTACCATAACTGTAAGAATATTCACCAAGAGAGAATGAGTAATTCATACCATTTCTGCTATCCCAGTTATTATTACCATCGTTGAAGCAAGCATCAATCGTAGTTACTCCATCAGGTAATTCGATTATTGCCTTATGAGTAAATCCTGCAAGTTCTGCAGTTGGTGTCATAGCAAGTCCAGGAACATTTGTCCAAGAACCATTAATTGAATAATGAATATATGGTGTACTGAATCCCTTATAGTAAACAGTTATTGTATTCTCATTTGCTGGTTCTTCTACAACATACTCAAATGACTCCTCATATTCAATACCATTTGCAAAGTAATCAACAGTAAAGTCGTAAGTACCTGCTGACTTTGGTGTCCATATAAATCTTTCACTGTCTTCCTTGAATCTGTATTCTGTAAATGTCTCAAGTTCTGTAGAGTTACGCTTATCTACATAGTAAATAACATGATTTTCAGGATCTTCAATCTCGTTAACTGTATAAATATCAAAGTAAATTGAATCTCCAACCTTTGCTGGCGAAGCAATACTTGGTACTATCGCATCGATGTAGAAGTCATCACTCTTCTTCTCATATACTTTGTACTTCATTGTATATGAATCAGAACCTGACATATATGATGTAATATCGCACTGTATTGTATACTCTCCTGCTTTTGCTGGTGTCCACTTAACTTCGCTTAAATAACTGCTAATATTCTCTGTTTCTCCAGTTTTATTATTAGTTATTGTAAATTTTCTTGTATTAGGGAATTTGTATGATCTCTCATACTCTGTTGATACCTTTATTGTTGCTGTTTCTCCAGCATATAATCTTCCCTCAGGTTCAACAGTCATACCTTTAATCTTAAATGGATGAACATTAATCTGTGTTTCCTTGTAAGCCTTTGCTCCAGATGCATCCTTCGCATCACAGTATAATGTTACCTTTCCTGTCATATCTGGAACATAGAAGTATACACTTGAATAAGATGCATCATCAGTGCTCTTAATTACTACTTTGTTACCATCCTTAATATAACCAAATTCATAGCTGTATGGAGCTGTTCCTCCATCAAAGTCCATATATGCGTAAACATATTCTCCCTTTGCTACATCTTTATTATTAATTTCAATATCTAATATCTTAAAACTTGTATCATCAGTTAGAATCTTATAACCAGTCATCATCTGCTCTGCAAGAACGTTATTATCAAATACGATTCTTTCAATAATGTCAAATTTACCTATTTCGTCAGGTGTCCATTTTGCAGAACCATTATTAAATGTATCTACTTTCTTTTCATTGCCATTCTGATCTCTTATAATGAGCTGAGCTTCTCCTCCTACTGGAACAAACAGTGTGTTTGATAAAACAGTGATTGTTGTTCCCTTTCTCTGAGGATAGTAACTATCTGTTCTTAAATTATTTACATCAGGTGCTGCAACGTTAAAGAAGTAATTATACTTTCTGATAACATTTCCATTATCATTTACATCAACAAATAAGTGATATTTTCCTGCTTTGTTAAATGAAACACTTGCATTATCCTTTGAAGAATAATCTGCTATAATTGTTTCCTGCTTTGTTTCTGTATCAATATATCCGAATCTGTAACTTACATCATTCTTATTGCCAAATGCTTTAGCACTTAATGTGATGCTCTCTCCAATTCTTAAAGCACCATAGTGATCAGTCTTTAATGTAGCATCAAGTTTTCCCTTATAAACTACATCACCAATTCTGTTTACATTTCCATTACTGTAAGTATAAACACCCTTTTCAAATCTGTAATTCTGTCCATTACGGCTGTCCCAGTTGTTGTTACCATCATTAAAGCATACTGTAACACCCTTTGCATTACCTAAATCTAAAACAGCTTTATGAGTATAGCCAGCTTTTTCAGCAGTCTGTGGCATTGGATAACCTGGTACATCTGTCCAGTTTCCACCATCTATACAGTAGTGAATATTAGGGTTTTCATATCCTTTATAATATATAACAGTTGAATCAGGATTTTCAACATTAACCATGTTAATATCAATATCCTTATATTCTCCATTTACTGTTACAGTTCCATCAAGTTTAGATTTGTATTCTTTAACTCCCTTATAATAATCATAAACTAACTTAACATCAGATACTCTAAGTTCTGAGTCGTCCATTAAGTTATTAGCAGTTAATCTCCATTCATAATTGAACACATTCTCGCTGTCGATATCTGCTATTACGTTATCAAGTGGTAATAAGAATGTTCCATACTTATCTTTACCATCTCTGTAAATAAGTGTATCATGTTTCATTATGTCATATGTAAATTCTTCTTCTCCATTTGAAGCAGTTAAACTCATTGCCACATCATAATTGTCTTTATCCATATCAAGTGTATATTCGGCATAAATGTCAGATTGATAATCGCCCATTATATATCCCATTATATCTGTAAATGGTGCTGAACTTCCCTTTAAAGTAATTGCAGAATTCTCTGTAACACTTGATGTATAGTTCATGGCATCATATGATACCCACATAAATCCATCATTACACCAGTTTTTACCCCATGAGTTTGCAATCTTAAATGCACCCATTTCTCCAGTTTCTTTAACACCATTTTTATTAATATCAACCCAGATATTATCATCATATCCAACTAATGTCATACGATGTAATCCGCCACCATTTCTGTCGCATCTGCAGCAAATCATATCGTTTTTATGCTTCTTATTTGAAGTATTTTTGTAGTTATCATCATTCTTATCATATTTAATCTCATATTCTGTAAAGTTATAATTATTTACAAGTGTAGTAAATGAAAGTACCTCTCCATTGCTTAAAGCAGCCTTTATAGGCTGTAATCTTTCAGCTTCAGGGCTGTCTACTAAGTCATAACTATTTTCAATTGAATAAGTACCAGTAATTCTATGGTATGTAGCCTCTCTCTGAATTGTTTCTTCACCATATTTATTAAATAAGTCTTCTTTTCCGCTCTGATATAAATCATCATCTATTACCAATGGAACATATGATATTGCTGGAGCTCCCTTTTCCTTTAATAATCTTGCAATTGCAATTTCGTTACCGCCACACTGAGTGTATGACCACATAGGAGAATAAATATTATCATTTCCCTGTGATGGTATATCATTCTCTTTGTTAAACATATATGTAAACTGATAGTAAACATTTGCAAAACTGCAACATGAGCCTACTGATCCCTGAGTGGTAATAGGTGGGAAATACTTAGACTGGCTGTTATCTACAGATGATGGCAATTCACTTGCATATTCAGAATCTTTCTCTGCCTTAACCTCAGCATCCTTATCATCGTAAACTGGCTGAAGTTCACCATCTTCTACTAAATCATAGTAGTCACTTGCACTTTTAACAACAACTCCATTGTTATCAAACCATGCAAGGTCTTCTTCGCTTGCAGCCTCATAACCAGTTGCATGAACTTCTTCTGAAGTTCCTGATGCCTTTGACTTAATTCCATAAGCTGCACCGGCACCAACAAGTGCAACCAAAGACAAGCCTATTACGGCTTTTTTGTTGAAAACTTTCTTGAAACTCATTTTCAAATCTCCTTTTCATTAAAATAATATACTAACCAATACATCAACCCGAAGAATATATTATAATTCTTTTTACCAAATGTCAAATCAGCGTACTAAAGTGTTTTTATGCAATTTTACAATCATTATTGTTCAAGTGGTGGTCATTATTGTACTATGTTTGTTAAATATAACTTAAATTTGCATATTTAACAAATATTTTTATATATTTTTTAACCTACAATCAGAAACTAATGGTTGCCAGAAAACTCTATTTTGAAAAATTAACGAAATCAAAAAAATTTTGCGGAGCATTTTTATTTAATAAAAAGCTTACAGTCTGACATGGGTGCATGTAAACTGTAAGCTTTATTTTTAATTAATATTCTTTGTAAACCTTAATTTATCATATCATTTTGCTGTAATCTGACCATTCTTATAGTAATATGTTCCAACTCCAAATGTATAATTCTGACCATTTCTGCTATCCCAATTGCTTCCTCCATCGTTAAAACATGCTATAAGTGTATCTGCGTCACTCATATCTATCACCGCTTTATGAGTATATCCGCTTTCCTCATTTGTTGCTTCCATGGCAATTCCAGGAACGTTAGTCCATACGCCATTAATGCTATAATGAATGTATGGTGTGCTGTATCCACTGTAGTAAATAGTAGTTGTATTACTTATTTCACCTATTCTCTTTATAATGCCATTGCTGTATGTATATTCACCTAATGTAAATGTATAGTTCTTTCCATTGTTGCTATCCCAGTGGTTATTACCATCATTAAAGCATGCAGTAAGTGAGCTTTCTCCTTCTGGAAGTTCTATTACCGCCTTATGAGTAAATCCGCTTATACTTGTATCTGGTGTCATTGCAAGTCCAGGAACATTTGTCCAGCTTCCTGCCACCTGATAGTGAATGTAAGGTGTACTGAAACCTTTATAATATATTGTAACAAGATTCTTTGCCGGAGTTTCCTCTACAACATAATTAATTGTCTCATCTGTACTTGTTCCATTAGCAAAGAATTCAACATTGATACTGTAATTACCTGCTTTTTCTGGTGTCCATATAAATCTGCTGCTGTCTGTATATACATTCTCTGTATAATCAGCTGTTTCATTAGTATCAAGGTTAGTAATATGATATACTGCATAATTACTATCATCAACAATCTCATTTACTCTGTTAATATCAAAGTATATTGAATCTCCAGCCTTTGCTGGTGAATCAATACTTGGAATTATTGAATCAATATATAATTCATCTTCATTGTTTCTATATACAGTGTAATCAAATGTATAAGTATCTGAACCTGACTGGTAAGATGTTATATTACATTCTATTGTATATGTTCCTGCCTTAGCTGGTGTCCATGTTACAGAATCTGAATCAGAATTAAATCTTTCAACTTCACCTGTTTTTTTGTTAGTAACAGTAAAATATCTTACATTGGCTGTTCCATTGTTTCTTTCATATTCAGTAGTTATATCAAAGGTAACTGTTTCACCTGCATACACTTTTCCTTCAGGAGTAATAGCTAGATTATCTATTGCAAATTTATGTACAGCTACAGTAAATTCCTTGTAAGCTACTTTTCCTTCTGAATCTGTAACTCTTACATAAAAAGTAACATTGCCTAAAACTTCCGGAACAATAACCAGATTAGTTGTTGCACTAGATGAAGCTAAAATATTTTCAACTCCATTATTTTTATATCCTACCTCAAATTGATAAGGCCATACCCCGCCCATTGCTGACGTACTTACATACATTGAATCATTAATTGCTGCATCTCTTATAGAAGGCATTACAGTTAATATCTTAAAATTTGAAGTAGTAGATGTTATTTTATATGTATAAGAATTAACCCATTCATTATATATTGTGTCTCCTTTACGAACTCTCGCAATCGTAGTGTACTCATCAGCATCGTATGGAGTCCACTTAAACTGATTATTGTTATCCATTTCAATTACAGTCTCGTTACCCTTCGTTCCTCTTGCAACAAATTCAACCACAAAATTATCATTTAGATATTTATGATTTACTGTAAATGTAATTGTTGTTCCCTCTGCCTGTGGTCCAAATATATCAGGAACAAGTAAATAAACAACTGGCTTTTCAACGGTAAAATTGTAGATGTATTTTCTGATATAATTACCACTATTATCTTTTACATCTGCAAATATGTTATAAGTTCCAACTTCATTAAATATAATGCTTGCATTATCAATTGATGAATAATCACTTATGATAACTTCATTACTATTTAAATTATCTACATATCCAAATCTGTATGACACATCACTTTCTGCTCCATATGCTTTTGCATTAACATTTACAGTATCTCCAAGTTTTACACATCCGTATTCCTCTGTATCTATTACTGCATTAAAGCCTCCGCTATAAGTTATATCTCCAATTTTATTAATGCTTCCATTTTTATACGTATATATTCCTTTTCCAAATCTATAGTTCTTACCATTATTACTGTCCCAGTTATTATTGCCATCATTAAAACATACCGTTACACCCTCAGCATCTCCTAAATCTATCTCTGCCATATGTGTATAACCTGGCTTTTCTGTTGTCTTTGTCATGGCAATTCCTGGTACAGTTGTCCATTCTCTGCCGTCAATACAATAGTGAATATTAGGATTACTATATCCTGAATAATATATAATTGCCGCATTTTCATTACCTTCATCTGCCATGTTTATTTTTATATCCTTATATTCACTATTAACTGTTAATATATCATTGTGTGTGTCTCTATACACTTTTCCTGTCTCTTCATCAATAATTCTTACATTACTTATCTTAATACTATCATCATTAAACACAGTACCCATTCTTAAAGTCCATTCATATGATAATAACTTTTCAGAGTCAATATCAGAAATTACGTTATCTAACGGATATAATACAGTTCCTATATAATTATCCTCATATATAGCACCAAAAGGACTTTGCATTTTAAATATGTAACTATCTATACCATTATCAGCAATAATTTCAGAATTTTCTATTGCAGTTTCATCTGTAACTTCTATGTCAAATTCCATATATTGCTTTGGATATGTTTCCTTTGAATAATATCCTATCATTTCAGCAAATGGTAAACATGTTGACGTTTTCAATTCTATTTCAGCATTATCTCTAACAGATGACTCATAATTCATAGCATCGTAAGATACCCACATAAAACCTTTATTTCCCCAGTTCGTTCCCCAGGAATTAGCAATCTTAAAGGCACCCATTTCTCCAATTTCTTTCTTGCCATTTTTATTAATGTCAACCCAAATATTATCATCATATCCGACAATTGTCATTCGGTGATCACCTTTTCTATTTTTGTCACATCTTGCAACAATCATATCTCCCTTATATTTTTTATTGGATGTTCCGTCATAAATACTGTCTCCTGAATTATATTCTATAGTATAATCAGACCAGTTATAACAATAGACATGAGTTGAAAACGTTAATAAATCACCATTATCAAGAACTGTTTTAATTGGCTTTAACGCTTCACAATCCGGACTTGTTACCTGATTGCCAGTAATATCAGGTATTTCAAAAATACCACTTATTCTACGATTTGAAGATTTTTTAGATAATTCCTCATTCAAATAATAATTCTTTACTTTAGCTGTACCATTATTAAATATTCTAACATCATCAATAATAGGCACCTCTTCAACAGTAGCAGCGCCTCTTTCCATAAGTGTTTTTGGAACTCCAAAGGTTGAACTTTCAACAGTATATGCCCACATAGGTGAATAAATGTTATTATCACCTACAGACTCTATATCGTTGTATTTATTATATGTATAAGTAAACTGGTAATAAGCCATTGCGAAGCTGCAACAAGAACCTACAGTCCCCTGGTTTTTAATTTCTGGAAAATACTTTGATTTACTATTATCCACAGAACTGCTAAGAGTAGTGTCATATTCTGCGTCCTTTTCTTCTTTTTCCTTTGCATCCTCATCATTATAAACCTCAGTTAATTCTCCATCTTCCATAAGGTCATAATAATCTTCTGCACTGTCAATTATTACTGCGTTTTCTTCGAACCAGGCACGTTCTTCTTCACTTGCCTCACAAAGACCTGTTGCATACACTTCTTCACTTGCAGACTTGTTGTATGCAGCCTTAGACTTAATGCCATATGCAGCTCCCGAAGCTACAAGGGCACACAAAGATAAACCTATTACGGCTTTTTTGTTAATTTTCACTAAACCCATTTTAATTTTCCTCTTTTCTAAAAAATCATTCAATATATCAAACACCTAATTATATATTATAATCATTCTACAATTATGTCAATAGTTCTCTTTTAAAAACAACAATGGAAGTTATG
>JAILNW010000184.1 GCA_024691145.1 Lachnospiraceae bacterium | reverse complement strand
TATTATAGGTTTTGTTATACTCAACGCATTCACTGTTCTGACTTGTATAAAAAGTGAGAGAACATTTTTTATAATCTTCAATTAGAAAATTATAAAAGTTTAATACTTCTATAGAGGAATCAGAATTAATAAATGTATAGTCTTCATCATGAATGTTTTTTAAAACGTCCGAATATTTTTCTGTAATATCATTATTATTTGGGCTCTGAGTTGATATTGTTTTATTATCATTAGCTGATACATTTTTTCCTAAGTTTTCTTTGTTAGAATCATTCATACTACAGCTAATAATTACAAGGGAAGTAAATAAAATCATTGAAATCTTTCTTATTCTCATATAAATAACACATCCTTAAAATTAATAATATTGACAAACCAAACCTTTTAAAATGTTTCTAGCTCTCGAACATTGCATGCTTGTTCCCATTCCACTGGCATATCCTTTACAATAATCATTTCCAGAAACTACAGTGCCTAATAATAAATATCCTGAACTAACATTTCTAGAAGTGTATATAGCATCACCGCTATCTCTGCCACCTTGTAACAAAGCACCATTTACACTTTCAACACGAAATAATCCCTCAATATTATTATATGCATTTACTTTTTCTATATTAGTATTTGTTACTATTCCAGCAGTGTAGCCGGTTCTTCCTCCAACTTTAACAACCCATTCATTTTGAATAGGATCTACAACAGATGTTGAAAGAGTAATACCACCTGAACCGTGAAGCTCTTCTCTGTTGTTGATTTGTTTAGCAGTGAAAGTATCAATGCTACTATAGTATGTTTTGATTCTTACTAGTAGTATATATTAAAAAAATATTGATGTCAAATATCACCAATATATTACAATGATAAACAATTACAATGGTTATAGTTCAGAGATGCATTGTACATATGATTCGTAATTCTATTAAGTACATTCCATCAAAAGAGTATAAGAAATATACAGCTGATTTAAAAAGAGTATATGGAGCGATAAACTTGAAGACGGCTGAAATAGAATTTCAAAAATTTAAACAAACCTGGGACAAATATCCTGGTGCTATAAGTGTATGGGAAAGGAATTGGAATCATGTGGCGCAGCTGTTTAATTACGGAAGTGCAGTAAGGAAGGTGATGTATACAACCAACTCAATAGAAGCAATAAATTCAAGTTTCAGAAAAGTAACCAAGAAAGGTGCATTTCCTAATGAAGATGCTGTTATGAAGATACTTATGAAGTATGAGGATTTGGCAAGTTGGTATAATGGATATATTGCCACTAATGCTGATAAAAAAGAATTAAGAATATTTAATCCAAGATCAGTTATTTTTGCTCTTACGGATAATATTTTACAAAGTTACTGGACAGAAACTGGTCCAATGAATGAGATTGTATCATTAATTGATAATAATGTAGAAGATGTCAGAGAAGATATGGTAAAAATGGTGGCAGGAGAAAGTATTGAGAAGTCAGGTAAAAGGTGCATAGTTGAGGTAATGGATAAGAATACATATATTGATTATCTTGACAGAAAGCTAGAGGAGGAGCTTGATGAATATCAGGCAGATAAGTCCTTGGAGAAACTGGCTGATTTGTTAGAGGTTATGTATGCTGTTACCGTGGCTCGTGGATATTCTGTTAGCGAACTTGAAAGTTTAAGAAGAGAAAAAGCCAAGAAACGTGGCGGGTTTGAGAAACGCTTGCATTTAAAAGGAGTGGTTAGTGATGGCAGTTAAGTCTTTATTATTTAAATCTCCACCGCAACTTGGGCATTTTAATGTATGAATTTCCATTTAAAATCCCTCTAATATCTATAAAAGTATTCAATAGTATATTGACATAGATGCTACTTGTAATTATGGAAGATTTAAATAAGAATAGTAATTAAGTGAAGAAAAAGATTGTATTTAATTTAATACAATAAAAAAATCTCTAAAAATGTTCTTACAAGTCGCAATAACTGTACAGATGAAATGTTATTATTAATAAAAGTTAGAAAATATGTGATGTTTTAAGAGTGCCAATTGATTAGTAACGTTAGTTTATGATATTGGTATTTGCTTGACACGTTTGATATAATTGTATTATAGGGATTTTTTGGCTATTTTTGGAAAATATTAATAAAATTATAGAAAGAGTATATTATGATTGAGAGAGTATGTCCTAAATGTAATGTTTTAATGAGTACAGATAAATGTACAAAAAAGAGTTGTCAGCATAAGACCATTGTTACTACAACTATATATTGGTGTGATGAATGCAAGGTTCCAATATTTGATAAGCAGTGTAATTGTTGTGGAAAAGAAGGAAAGTATTTAGCTACAGATATTAGACCTGTATTTCCTGAAGAAAAATTATTGATAGGAATAATATTGAAACCAAGTAATATTTTTGAATATAATAATAGTTCTATATGGTATGGAGGAAACTATTATTTTATAGATGGTAAGAAAAATGAGTTGTCATTTACAAAACTTAACATGTTGCCAGATGATGAAATAGTTAAAATAAAAAATATTTATGATAGCAATGTCAATAATATAGAGTATTCATACTTTAATGAGATGATTGATAAATTTGTTGCAGCTAATAGCGAAAGATATAATTACATAGAAAATGAAGCTATAGATTTCATAAAGGGATATGCAAACAAATATAGTTTAAATGATATGTTTGTATCTTTTAGTGGAGGAAAGGATTCTACTGTTACATCTCATATAGTAAGAAAGGCATTATGTACGAACAAGATATTACACATTTTTGGAGATACAACTCTAGAATTTGATTTGACATATAAATATAAGGAAAGATTTGTTAAAGAAGAGGGTATCAGAGTTTTAACAGCAAAGAATAGAGAAAAGGACTTTGAAGAATTATGTAAGATAGTAGGTCCACCTAGTAGAGTAATGAGATGGTGTTGTACTGTATTTAAGACTGGTGCAATCTCAAAGACAATATTATCTGCATTTAAGAATCAATCAAATATACTTACTTTTTACGGAATAAGAAAGAATGAATCTGCAAGCAGAAGCAAGTATGAAAGAGAAAGCGATAGCCCAAAGATTACTAAGCAGACGGTTGTTTCACCTATTATAGAGTGGATAGATTTTGATGTTTGGTTATATATTTTAACTAATAAAATTGATTTTAATGATGCATATAGACTAGGTTTTGCTCGTGTTGGATGTTGGTGTTGCCCTAATAACAGTTCAAGATCAGAATTTTTATCAAAAGTTTATATGTATGAAAGATATACAAAATGGCATAAATTACTTCTTGATTTTGCAAAGGGTATTGGCAAGCCGGATGCCGAAGTTTATGTTAATACAGGAAAATGGAAAGCTAGACAGGGCGGTAATGGATTAGAAATATCAAAGAAGACAGTAGTGGCTTTTGAACCATGTGCTACTGAAGAAAATGCTTTTAATTATGAATTACAGCGTGAAATAACAGAAGAATTGTATGAACTATTTAAGCCTTTTGGTCGTATTAATAAGGAATTAGGAAATAAAAGATTAGGCGAAGTTTATGTAATAGACTTAAAGGGAAATGTTGCATTGGTTTTACAAGGAAGAATTGGAACTAATAGATTAAAAGTGATTATTAAAAATAAAAAAATAGCTCATTCAAATTCTTTAGATGCAGCAGAGAAGAAAATACAATGTCAGCTAACTAAATATCAGTTATGTATGGGTTGCAAGGCCTGCGAAAGTATCTGTAAATTTGATGCTATAAAAATAAAGAGTATAGGTGATAAAACTACTTATACGATAGATGATAATAAATGCAAGAGATGTACAGAATGTGTTGGACATTTTAATGCTGGTTGTTATATGAGAAAAGTAATTATGACGAAGAGAGGAAATTAAATTGGCTACTATTAATTATAGATTTAAAGGACATGAAAAATTTCCTTTGAGAGAAGGATGGCTAAATAAAGGAATGGCTGTTGCATTTGAAAATAATGAAACGGCGTTCAAAGACAGTGAGGGACCTGACAGATTAGGCGTGGGAACAAATATGGTTAAGTCAATTAAATATTGGCTTAAAGCATTTGAACTTATAGAGGATAAAGGGTTAAAATTAACTGAATTTGGAAGAATCATATATGAAAATGATATGTATTTAGAAGATGATTTTACATGGTGGTTATTACATTCAACACTTGCAAAATCTATAAAAAACGCAACTACATGGTATTTGTTTTTTAATAAATGTGATATAGAAGAATTTTCGAGAGAGAATTTAAAGAAAATAATTTATACAGAAGCACAGTTATTAACAGGTAATCCAGAACTTAAAGAATTAGCGATAAATGATGATATTGATGTCTTAATAAATATGTATTGCAAGAATACGGACAAGGATAACGATCCTGAAGATAAGATAATATCACCCATGTCAAAATTAGGCTTGTTAAAAAAGATTGGGGATAATTATGTAAAAGAGCAGCCTGCTTTGAATAGTTTTAGCGAATGGATTATTTTATACGAACTGTTCTCAATGTTTGAAATGGAAAAAACGGATAATATAAGTATTGATAGATTTAGTACAGGAGAACTTGGCGTTGGAAGATTATATAATCTTTCAAAAGTTGCAATAAATGAATATTTGGATTTGCTTGAAAAACAGGATTTTATAAGAGTTGTTAGAACAGCAGGTCTTGATATTATTTATAAATCTGAAAACGAAGATATAAGCGCTAAGGATATAATAATAAAATACTATAATGAATTTAGAACAAGGTGATATAATGGCAACTAAGAAGATAGATTATATAAGTGATATTGTTTCTGTTAACGAGAATTTTAAAAATGCGGTAAATCTTTATTTAGATTATAACAAGATTGATAAGGTAAAGAGTTATATTCCTACAAACTCTTCTGTAAAAATAATGGAGCAATATGTCGATTCGGTTCTTTATAATAAGGGACAAGCGTCTATATTGATAGGACCTTATGGTAAAGGTAAATCACATTTGTTGCTTGTTTTATTGGCATTGCTATCGCTGCCTAGAGATTTAGAAAATTTAGGGGAAATGATAGAAAAGATTTCTGAGATTAAAAATATTAATGAGGATTTGTCAAATAAAATGTTAACACTATGGAAGGAGAAAAGATATCTTCCAGTCATTATTTCAAATACGAGTAATGATTTAAATCAGTCATTTTTATTAGGATTAAACGAATCACTAAAAAGAGAAGGCCTTACAAAACTTGCACCGGAAACATATTTTACGATTGCGTTAAAACAAATAAACACATGGAAGAAGGATTACATAGATACCTATAAAAAGTTTCAAGAATTATTAGTTGATAATAAGACTAATATTAAAGAATTTACTACAAAGATAAAAAAATGTGATACAGAAGCAATGGAATTATTTAAGATATTGTATCCTAGTATAACATCTGGAAGTGTATTTAATCCTTTAGCAAATTCTGAGGCTTTGGAACTATATAATAGCATGAGTGCTAAATTAAAAGATTATGGATATGATGGAATTTACATAGTGTTTGATGAATTTAGTAAGTATATAGAATCTAAGAATGAAGCGTATATAAGTGGAGATATGAAATTACTTCAGGACATGTGCGAACTGGCTAATTCATCAAAGGAATATCAAGTGTTTATAACATTTGTAGCACACAAGAGCATTAAAGAATATGGCAATTATCTTTCTAAAGAAACTATAAATGCTTTTGTAGGTATAGAAGGAAGAATAGAAGAAAGATATTTTATTACATCCTTCAAAAATAATTATGAACTTATACAAAATGCAGTAAAGAAAAATGAATTAATTGATATATCTGAAATAAAAGATGTATTAAATAAAGAAATAAAGGATTATAGTAAATATCCAGCATATAGAAATGTTTTTGATAAAGA
>JAILNW010000097.1 GCA_024691145.1 Lachnospiraceae bacterium | reverse complement strand
TATTAGGTTATAATTAAATATGTACAAAAAGTATTATATAAAAATCCACAAATTATGTTATGATATTGAGTTATAAGGGAGGACTCAATATGATTATAAAATCAAATATCATAACAGATATAGAAATTAAAAGTAAGGAAGACTTGATAAAATTACAACCGTTAATGGAGGCAGGAGGTATGAAGATTAATAAAAGTCAAATTGCAAGAGAACTAGGTATTGACAGAAGAACTGTTGATAAATATTTAAAAGGCTTTAAAAAATCTACTTCAAGAAAACGTACAAACTGTTTAACAGATTTTTATGATATTATTGAAGATTTGCTAAATAACAGTACTGGACAGATTTTTTATTATAAATCTTTTTTATGGCAGTATTTAAAAGATAACTATGGTTATCAGGGAAGTTATGTGAATTTTTGTTTGTATTTGAAGAAATATAGTGAATTTGATAGCTATTTTAAAAAGCGTAAACCATCTAATGTTAAAGATATTACTATCCGATTTGAAACTGACAAAGGCAAGCAGGCTCAGCTTGACTGGAAAGAAAAAATTACATTTAAACTTAAAGACGGGAACGAAGTAATAGTTAATGTGTTTGTCCTCTTATTATCTTATTCAAGATTCCGGGTTTATAGGTTGTCTTTATCTAAAACCCAAGATATATTATTTAATTTCTTAGACGATGCATTTGAAGTATTTGGTGGAGTTCCCAAAGAGATTTTAACAGATAATATGTCAAATGTAATGGATGAGGCAAGAACAAAAAAATCATCTGGTAAAATAAATAACCGATTTAAACAGTTTGCAGATGATTATGGATTTGAAGTAAAACCGTGCATAGCATATAGTCCTAAAACTAAAGGGAAAGTTGAATCTCAAATGAAAATATTAGATGAAATACGTGCATATAATGGAACATTAGATTATGATGAATTAATAAAATTAGTTGAAAAGATAAATAACAGAGTTAATGGTAAAGTGGTAAAAGGAACAGGACGTATCCCTGTTATGTATTTTGAAAAAGAAAAGGCTCACTTATCTCCACTACCAAGAAAAGAAATAAGAAAGCCCTATCAAATCAATACATCTCGTGTAAAAGTAAACAGTTCATGCATGGTTAATTATAAAAATAACCAATATTCTGTACCACCAGAATATGTTGATAAACATGTTTTAACACAAGTGTATGACAACCATCTACACATATATTATAACACGAAATTAATAGCTGTGCATCCAATAAGTGAAAAAAGATTAAATTATTTACCATCACACTATGTAGAAATAGCAAAAATATCACATGCATTTAAAGAAGATGATATTTATCAAAAGGCAAAAGAAAACTTAAAATTATTAGGGAGGAACATGTAAATGATTAGTACATATAAACAGTTAAATCAAAATTTAGATGAACTAAAACTTTATCAGATAAAAGATCATTTAACTGAAGTAGCAGATCTTGTATCGGGTAATACATTATCATTTACAGATGGCTTATTAAAGCTTACGAATTACGAAGTTGATAATAAACTTGAAAATGCATCAAAAAGTATGGTAAAAGTGGCTGCATTTCCGTTTATAAAAGAGTTATCTGACTTTGATTTTGACTTTCAACAAGGACTAAATAAACAGGAAATCTTAGAGTTAGCAACTTTAAGATTTATGGAAAATAATGAAAATATTGTATTCCTGGGTAACAGTGGTGTAGGAAAGACACATTTAGCAACATCCATAGGAATAATTGCAGCAAAAAAGAGAATAAGTACATATTTTATTAAATGTCACGATCTCATACAACAGTTAAAAAAAGCAAAGATGGAAAATAGACTAGAATCAAAGTTAAAATATATTAACAGATATAAACTGTTAATAATAGATGAACTAGGATATCTTTCAATAGATGAAAATGACTCTAATCTTTTCTTCCAGCTGATAGATATGAGATATGAAAAAAAGAGTACAATTATTACAACTAATATGAATTTTGGTGATTGGGATAAAGTATTTAATGGTGCTCTTGTTGCTAATGCAATTTTAGACAGAATATTACATCATTCAAATGTTATATCAATTACTGGAAATTCGTATAGAATTAAAGATTATATTACAGAAGATATAAACTAGCAGTAAAATTATAGTAACAGGTATTTCATGTATTGATAAAAGGAAACATATATGATAGGCTGCACGTAGTGCCAACAGGCTTAATGCTGAGTGGCAACACTCAGCGTGTAGCCTGTTGACAGCCTGTTTTCATCGTATATGTAGGTGCCTATTGTCCATATTTTAATTATTATTGTGATAGAATTATTAATTACTGTTTGAACATAAAAATCAAAGGTAATTATAAAAATGTACATTTTTATATAATACAAAGTGTACAAAAGTACTTGACACCTTATAACCCCTGCCTTTTCATGGGATATAATGTATCTAAACTAAATCACAGGAGGTATACAGTTATGTTAAAGACACCTGAATTGGCAATGCCGAGAACACGCAAGGTCACTACCGTATGCAACGGCAAACGTGAGGTCTGGTCCGACTATGAGGAGGCAAAGGCATATTTCCTTGAAATGATGATGACCGTCGAGGGCGAGGAGCGTGACCGAGCAGAGTGCGTATACATTCAGCTACTTCACGGACTTGACGAGTGCAGCGATGAGGACGAATAATCAGCAGGGCGAGTTGTTTCGGCAGCTCGCTCTTGCTATGCCCTCTGGCGATCAGAAATGCCCCTCACAGCCGTCCGAGCCTGCGGAGCGGAAAAGAATACCGTCTGAAAAGAACAGCCCTGAGAAATGCTTGTATTGCAAATCTCAGGGCTTGTCTGTTATTCAGTTCAATTAGGGTATCCACTGATTTCGGCGCGCGCCATAATCATAATATCAACTTATGCGGAACGGAAAGTGAGTGTGCCAGTAGGCTACGGTTATAAGATATAGTCTCTTTCTTCTGTTCGGGGCTTGGTTCTGCTTCTGCCATATGTCATTCTTTGAAATTGTCGAAATATCGTGTGATATAATCATCTGTCAGCTTGTAAAATTCCTCTGATTTGTCGAGGTCATCAAGTAAGCCGTGCCCCGAATTAGGGAACTCAATATAATCGT
>JAILNW010000032.1 GCA_024691145.1 Lachnospiraceae bacterium | reverse complement strand
AAATCATTTATATTTTTTTGGTGTTTATTCATTTGACTTACATTTTCATTTTATATATAATAACATTGATAAATAATAACAAACATTACTGAAAGGAAACTTTGTATGAAAGCACTTATAGCTATGAGTGGCGGTGTTGACTCTTCTGTTTCAGCATATCTTATGAAGGAAAAGGGCTATGACTGCATGGGTATTACCATGAAACTTTTTCATAATGAAGATATCGTGGAAAAGAAAAGCAAAAGCTGCTGCGCACTTGATGATGTAGAAGATGCAAGAAATGTTGCATTTAGATTAGATATACCATATTATGTTGTTAACTTCTCTGCTGATTTTAAGAAAGAAGTAATTGGCAGATTTATAGACTGTTACGAGCATGGGGCTACTCCAAATCCATGTATAGATTGTAACAGACACCTTAAGTTTAACAGGTTATATGAACGAGGAAAAGAACTTGGCTGTAATTATATAGTTACAGGACATTATGCAAGAATTAAGGAACTTAACGGCCGTTATGTACTTATGAAGGCTGCTGACCTAAGCAAAGATCAGAGTTATGTATTATATTCACTTACACAGGACCAGCTTGAGCATACTATCTTCCCACTTGGTGCAATGACCAAAGACGAAACCAGAAAAATAGCTGACGAACAAGGGTTCTTTAATGCTAATAAACCTGACAGCCAGGATATATGTTTTGTTCCAGATGGTGACTATATAGGATTTATAAAAAATTATACAGGTAAAGACTATCCTTCTGGTAACTTTATTGATAAGGATAATAACATATTTGGCACACATAAAGGCATTATTGCATATACTATAGGACAAAGAAAAGGACTTGGTATTACCTATAAAGAACCTCTGTATGTTACTAATATTAATCCAGAAGACAATACCGTTACACTTGGCAGTAATAGTGATTTGTTTAAAACAGACTTTGATGCAGCTTATATGAACTGGATTATGTACGATACTCCTCCTAAAGAATTTAAGGCAAAAGCAAAGATTCGTTACAAACAGACTGAACAGCCTGCTACAATTACTGTGGATTCTGATGATATATCTAAGATACATGTATCCTTTGATGAACCGCAAAGGGCAATTACAAAGGGTCAGGCAGTTGTATTATACGATGGTGAATATGTAATAGGCGGTGGCGTTATACAATAAAAATGAGGTGTCATATCAATCAATATTGATACGGCACCTTTAATTTATTACACATTTAACTTTCCTTAACTTCTGTAAACTTCCATGTAAGTCCCTGTATATCCACTATTGGAGTATCACAGTAACGGCATATTCTTGAACTGAAGGAATCAAATGGAGCACCACAGTTTGGACAGTTGCCTGCAACATGTGTCTCTTTTCCATTACCTTCAACTATGTATGAATAATTCATATCATATCTCTTCTGAGTTAAAGTACCATTAATTGTGTACTCTAAAGCAAGCTGGAATACAATAACCTTCTGAAGACCATAAGCCTTATAATCCGATATTACAACGTTATGAACATTGTAGCTCTTTGTTGGAAGATAATTACCTATTTCCTCTTTAGCATTAGTCTTTGCGAGATTAACATTAAAATCAGGAAAATCCTTCATTATCTTTGGAAGAAGCAATGCATCCATACCTCTTAAGGACTTTGGATCATTCTCCTGTTCAAGTGCACCAGCCTGTATGGCCTTTGCTGCAAGATTACCTAAACTAAGCATAGAACTAATCTTCCTTTTTATCTTTCTATATGCTGTATATCCTGCTATAACCAAAGCAACTATAACTGCAATCTTAATAATCAAATATATACTTACTGCTGTCTCCATAAATTCCTCTCCTATCCTTTAAGCTGGCGTAAATACTAATACCATTAAAAATAGTAATAAATATAAAGTTAACATAAATCTGCCGCTGTTAGTTATCTTCTTTCTCAAATAAAAATATAATGGCAGGCAAAACAACGCCCAGAAAAAGCACTCATCTACGTTATATGATAACTTAAGCAATTTATAACAATCTATAAAACAAAATACCGCTCCTAAAATAACCATTATAGTAAACCATGTTAATGATTCAATACCTAAACGATTTAAAAAATACATATCTATAAATCCTGCTATCATTGGCGAAAAAGCAGCTATTGTAAGAAATGAATTTGTAAATTCACGATATTCATACTGAATTCCATTATTAAAATCTGACACAATCTCCTTACTTGCATCTGTGGCAGCATGCAAATTAGTTAAATTCATATAAATCTTCCTTCCTACACCTTAACATTAATACTGTTTTTAACATTATAATCAATTTCCTTATATGAACCTTTACAATGACCCTCTGGCATAACATTGGAAGAACATAACTGTGACTCCTTATCTTCACAAATTTCTTCAATATCTTCAATATAATCATCTGTATCAGAAGTTATACCATCCGTATCATCAACATCTTTTTCAACATTTTCATTAATTACTTCTTCAATACTCTCTGTTTCTTCTTCAACTGTTTCTTTTAATACCTCAATAATTTCTTCTTCCTCTGCTCCTTTAACGGCTTCATTCTTTGTCTCAAACTTAGAACCACATACACTGCAATAAGTGGCATTACCCTTTTCAATATTGCCACATCTGTAGCATATTCTGACATTTCTTATGGATGCAACTCTTGACTGGTAGAACCTGATTCTCCTATTAATCTCCTCCAGCTTTTTCAGTTCATCAGAAACATCAAATTCCTTGTTTCTAAGTTTACAGGTACAATACTTCTTCCCAATTGCCTCATACAACTCTTTTTTCTTCTTTTCCTCATATGATATACTGTTATTGTACTTTGCAGCATCAAAAGTTCCTCTGGCTTTATTAACTGCCTGTCTGCCGCCATGAAGTAAATCTTTAAGAATACTCTTACCCATCACATACCTCACTAAAACAAATAAACTCAAACATATAATAAACCAATTATGTAAATAATGCAAGTACTTTTTTATTTTTTCTATTTATCATATTTACAACCAAAAGAATATTTACTATAATATTAAATGAACATAAGTTACTATTCACGTTAATCTTAGCGACATATGCGTAGCAGATGGTCTGCGACCTATAAGAAAAGTTTGTGAATAGGAATTATCAGACTTATTAAAGTCATGACGGGAGAGAGATTATTATGAAGTTTCAATTATTACCTAGAAAGGTATTTATAATTCATACAGATTATAGTTTTAAGGAGGTACATGATCTGCTTAGTAAGGCTATAGTTAATGCCGCTGAAAATGAAGAACAGGATATTACAACAAAAAAAGATTTAAAACATCCATTTTACGGCAAACTTAATGAACATACCTTCAGGGTTACTAACAGATATGTAGCACCTGATTTGTATGATTCTAATAAACATATTTCTTGTTTATATAAGGTTAACCTTAAGGGAACAATATCAGAAGAACAGGATGAAACAAGAGTAAGGGTTTCTGTATTTATGCCTGCATCAACAAGACACTGTGCAGTTATATTCTATCTTATTATGACAGTACTTTTACTTGCTGCTGTTGCTGGAAATGTTATATTAGGTTTTTCAGCTGCATCTGTATTAGGTATAATATTAGTAATGCTTGCTTCATCTGCACTTATTTTATGGAACAATATGCTGTTTGAAAAAGCAACAGATAGTATTCGAGAATCATTAAAAAAGACATTTAAATAAAAATTAGCTGTGTAATCAAACGTGACTGCACAGCATTTTTATTTTATAAGATATTTATCCTAATTTTCTTGATTTATCACTGCATGCTTTCATAGCTTCAATAACGCTGCTTCTGAAGCCTTTTTCTTCAAGAACCCTTACTGCTTCAATAGTTGTTCCTGCTGGAGAACAAACCATGTCTTTAAGTTCTGCAGGATGCTTTCCTGTTTCAAGAACCATCTTTGCACTTCCATAAACAGCCTGTGCTGCAAACTTATATGCCTGTGCTCTTGGCATACCCTCAGCAACTGCTGCATCTGCCATAGCTTCTATAAACATAAATACATATGCAGGAGAACTTCCGCTTACTGCAACTACAGCATCCATCATATTCTCAGTTATAACTTCAGCCTTTCCAAAGCTGTTAAATATACCACATACAGTATTCATCTCATCATCTGTAATATTCTCATTCTTACATAAGCCTGTAATGCCTTCTCCTACTAATGCAGGTGTATTAGGCATAGTTCTTATTATCTTAAGATCTGTTCTTCCAAACATCTCTGTTACAGCCTTAAGAGTCTGTCCTGCTGCAA
This sequence comes from Lachnospiraceae bacterium, assembly GCA_024691145.1. Classification (GTDB taxonomy): domain Bacteria; phylum Bacillota; class Clostridia; order Lachnospirales; family Lachnospiraceae; genus JAILNW01. The sequence continues at coordinate 11,678 of JAILNW010000032.1, read as the reverse complement.
TTGTAACAATTATAGACTTCTCAGTTACTGTATCTTTAATCTGGCTTATAACAGTTTTATAGAACTGCGGCTTTACAGATAATATAAGAACATCGCTGTTCTTTGCTACAGTAATGTTATCTGTAGTGGCATTAATACCAAAATTCTCTTTAATTTTATTAACAGCAGCCTCATTTGCATCAGATGCATACAAATCAGCCTTATCTACCACCTTGTTATTAATTATACCTGTAATCATGGCTGTTGCCATATTACCAGAACCTATAAAACCAATTTTCATAAAAAACCATATCCTTTCTTCAATATTACTATAACTATAAATAGTAATTCTTCAATTAAAAATTAAAACCGGTAATTTAAAACTACCGGTTTTAAGTGCGGAGTATGGGACTTGAACCCACACGTCTCTGAAACACATGATCCTTAGTCATGCCTGTCTGCCAATTCCAGCAACTCCGCTTATTAAGTTTTGTCTTATATCTCTTTCAGACAATGGTTATTATAGCATGTATAAATACCAAAGTCAATAGGTTTTTTAAATTTTTTTCGTAAATTTTTGTATTTATGTCAGTACACTTTTAAAGTGCACTGACAGTAATATCAAAAACAAATTAAGCAACTTTGCCCTTTGCTAATTCTACTAAAGAAGCGAATCCTTCAGCATCATTTACAGCCATCTCAGCTAATATCTTTCTGTTGATATCAACATTAGCTAATTTAAGACCATACATAAACTTGCTGTATGATAAACCATTAAGTCTTGCAGCTGCGTTAATACGAGCAATCCATAATGTTCTGAACTGTCTCTTTCTTTCTTTTCTGCCTGCAAATGATGATGTTAAAGCTCTCATAACAGATTGCTTTGCAACTCTATACTGCTTAGATCTAGCACCTCTATAACCTTTAGCCAGTTTTAAAACACGATTGTGTCTTTTCTTTGCGTTCATTCCGCCTTTAACTCTTGCCATCTTTCTATTCCTCCTGTATCAGATATTATACGTATGGTAATATCTTCTTCATATTCTTTACATTAGTTGCATCAGTCATAACTGCTTTTCTAAGATTTCTCTTATTCTTAGTAGTCTTCTTTGTTAAAATATGTCTCTTATAAGCCTTATTTCTCTTTAACTTGCCTGTTCCAGTAACTTTGAAACGCTTTGCAGCGGCTCTACTTGTTTTCATTTTTGGCATAATCTTTTCCTCCTTAAATTCAACAGCCAATGGGCCGTAAAGTCTTCTTTAATTTATGTCTAACGTTTTTCAGTTAAAAACATTATCATACTTTTGCCTTCAACTTTTGCAGGCTTTTCGATTACAGCAACATCCTCGAGCTTTTCATAAAAAGTATCCAAGATAACCTTGCTTGTAGACATATGTGACATCTCACGTCCTCTAAAACGAAGTGTAACCTTTACTCTGTCACCCTTTGCCAAAAACTTCTTTGCCTGATTAACCTTAGTATTAAGGTCATTAGTATCAATATTAGGAGTGATTCTTATCTCCTTAATATCAGTAACCTTCTGCTTCTTCTTGGCATCCTTTTCTCTTCTGGCCATCTCATATCTGTACTTTCCAAAATCAGCAATCTTGCAAACTGGCGGATTAGCATTAGGCGCAATCTTTATAAGGTCCAAACCTGCCTCTTTTGCCTTCTCGTATGCTTCTTTTGAAGACATAACTCCTATCTGCTCACCATCTGCTCCTATAAGACGTACTTCCTTGTCTCTGATCTGCTCGTTAATAATTATCTCGCTAATAATCTACACCTCCAATAAATAAATCATCTTAAATGATTAAATTAATAATGTATATCCACATAAAAAATGCGGATAGTAAACTATCCGCATAAAACATCCCTAAATGTTATATAGTTACCTTAGTCACTTAATTATGCTAAGGTGAGAGCGGATACTCTACTTTGCTAATTGTTCTCTCAAACAAATATTACTATACACCATTTATTTATGTATGTCAAGCATATTTTTTTACTTTTCCAAAAAAATTCTAATAAAATCTTTCATCATACCACATGAACAAATCTCTTAAATCAAAATCTTCTTTACCGAGATTATAAGTATCCCTTGCATTAATTCTTATATATCCTGTTTTATCACCATTGTAACTTACCTTTAACCAGCCTCTAATTACTTCTTTATTAATATCATTACTGTACTCTTCGGGCATTACTGATGACTTATACAAATAAGTTGCTGCAGGAATTTTTATTAATTCTGAATCCATTTTTGGTTCTTTAAAAATCTTACATTCTCTCTTTGGAATTATAAAATCATTTCTGCTAATTTCATACCAGATATTCTCAGTATCACACTCCTTAATACCTTCATCAGTCATCTTCACAAGGTTACATACATCACCACAATCTCCAATATTACGATATGCTTTTATATTGCCATCCTTATCTATGGAAGATAAATCAAGTGTATTATATCCATTTAGCTCTGATATTTGACTGCCATCATATCTGAAGATTTTATCTCGGTCACCATCTCCAATGATAATCTCCACAAAGTTATCCTTATCATTTAAATCAACTACATAAAAATATCTGATACTTCCTGTAAAAGTACATTCATAATATGCCTGATTTTCTTTATCTTTGTTTACATATATGCATGTTTTTCTTTGTACATGATCCTGATAAACATAAACCTCATCCTCAGCACCATCTTTATTGATATCAATAGTTACTTTTTCTCCAAGATTATAAGCTGTAACCTTTGATTCTTCCTTTATTTTTTCTTCATCAGAACTGCAAATTATGTTCTTTAAATGCAATTGTTTTATCTTGACACGTTCGTCATAATCAAACTCATATTCATCTTTTCTGTCATTTACTGTCTTACTTTTACCTGAAACAAGTTTCTTTTTCGACTTTTTCTTATCTGCTGTTTCCTTTATTTTTTCATCTTCCTTTGAATTACTTTCATCATTCATCTCATCAATGTCGCTTTCAATTGCATCCAACATAATCATGCCGTTCTCAAAATATTTCATGCTGTTTTCTTCTTTTCCGTCATTTTCAATGGTCATACCGCCACATAAATGAATATATGCTTTTTTGTCATCATCTGTTATTATTTCTATCCATCCAGCTGTTTCATGACCGTATGATAAGTTGTCAACAGCCCCCCTCTTTGGACAACACTTTGTACCTTTTTTAATAACAAAAGTTTTTGCTCCTTTATCGGGCTTTTCATAAACTTTAAGGTCTTTTTTTAATTCATATTCTTCCACAAAAGATTCATATTCCCACAATTCTTCTCCTATTTTCAGCCTATTATCTTCTACTATTCCATAAGTATTAAAATATCCTATAAAAATATCATCTTCAACACTTATTGGGATTTTATTATCACCTTTTATTCCTTCAATATTCATTGTGTAACATGATTGTGTATTTTCATCTACATTTTCAAAATTATCAATATGAAGCATTTCTTTTCCGTTATATCGGTAAAATGAATATTGTGTATATATATCATAATCCTCATTTGAAACAGCAACTTCTATAAAATCATCTTCTTTGTCAATATCACAAAAATACATTTTTGTAGTTCTTAAAGTTGTAGCATTGAATTTTGCTGATGCTTCATTTTCTGTTCCCTTATTTACATATAAGATAAATTCCCCTGTTTTACGTTTTCCATCATAAACAGGCTCTACATTTACTATATCTTTATTACCATCATTATTAATATCTATCGTAACCTCGTCATCTATTGTGGCATTACTTATGATATAATCCTCTTCATTTTTAAAGCCTAAACCGCCATTAACAAATTCTCCAAAAGTCTGTAACTGGTATTCATCTGCATCATCATATACCTTGTCATATACAACTTTTTTATAATTTTCAGGGTCATCAAATAAAGGTGACGCACACCATCTATACTCTTCATCTTCAGCGATATAACTATTTGCAAAATAAACATACTTTTCATTTATTCCTTTTTTCAACTTGCTTTTTCCAGGATCAGTAACATTAATCTTAAATTTAACAAGTTTATAGTCATCATCATCCTCAACAACCTCAGTTTTTTCTACTTTCATCTTAACGTCGTTCCAATACATGGATAAACCTACTTTTTCAACTGCATATGTAATATTAGAGATTTTACCATAATCTGAATTGTTAATCCCCTCTACAAAACTATTTAATACATTCTCATAAGCATCTTTATCAACGTCTCTGCTTTCCTCAGAATTACTTGTTTCCCCTGTATTAGAAGTTTTCTTCTTTGATGAACACCCCGTAATACTTGCTGTTACTAATACAGCTAACCCTAAACTAACTGATACTCTCCTGACTCTTTTCTTCCAAATATAACTCATAAAACCTATCCTTCCTTTTTGACTTTTATTCAAAATGTTTCCACATAAATATAATACCATTTATAATATGTTTCTTACAAGCAATTCAAATTTTTTCTTGTTTTATATACATTCATATATTATAATTAATTTAAATATATTTGAAAGGGGATTGTTATGAAAATTTTCAAACAATTAGGCAGTATTTCTATTCTGTCGTTATTATTTACGCTAATATCAGCAGGCAGTGTTTTTGCAAATCCGGTAATAGCTGAGCCAATACAAAATGTCAAGCCCACTCACGATACACCAAAATTATCTCCTGCTTTGCAGTATTTAGCTTTAGCTATTATAATTACATTAATTATTTCCGTTGTATTAACACTTATTTTTTTAGCTGCAAAACAAGATAAGCTCTTTAATGCTAATAAAATTATAACGGAAAATCTTACTTATTACTCAATAGCAGCATTAGGATTAATTGCAATGACTCTTCTCTTTGAACTGTTTCCAATTATTATGATAATGTATATTATTTTATTAGTAGTTTCGTTTATTTTTAGAATTTATGTTAAGAAAAAGTCTTTATCCTATGCTTTACTAATTCTATATGCTGTTTCCATTGGACTTGCATATTATACAATTACTTTTGTAATATAAAAATGTGGCATACCTTTTAAGATATGCCACTTCTCTATTATTCAAGTTCAAATGCTCCAGTATAAAGCTGATAATACTTGCCTTTCTTAGCAATAAGAGATTCATGAGTACCTCTTTCAATAATACTTCCATTCTCAAGTACCATAATAACATCAGCATTCTTAACTGTTGAAAGTCTGTGGGCTATAACAAAAACTGTTCTTCCCTTCATAAGAGAATCCATACCCCTTTGAACTATTGCTTCAGTTCTTGTATCGATAGATGATGTAGCCTCATCAAGTATCATAACAGGAGGATCAGCAACTGCTGCCCTTGCAATTGCAATAAGCTGTCTCTGCCCCTGTGAAAGGTTTGCTCCATTACCTGTAAGCAGTGTATTATAACCTTCAGGAAGACGTGTTATAAAATCATCTGCTCCTGCAAGTTTTGCAGCCTTTATACATTCCTTATCAGTTGCATCCAGCTTTCCATAACGGATATTATCCATAACTGTTCCAGTAAAAAGATTAGTCTCCTGTAAAACAACACCTAAAGACCTTCTAAGGTCCGCCTTCTTAATCTTGTTTATATTAATATCATCATATCTGATTTTTCCATCAGCAATATCATAAAATCTGTTAATAAGATTTGTTATAGTAGTTTTACCTGCACCTGTGGCACCAACAAAAGCAACCTTCTGGCCTGGCTTCGCATAAATATCAATATTGTGAAGAACCATTTTCTCCTCAGTATATCCAAAATCAACATCTAAAAGCTTAACATCACCAGCGAGTTTTGTATAAGTTACGCTTCCATCTGCACTGTGAGGATGTTTCCATGCCCACATACCAGTTCTTTCCTTAGTCTCAACAATCTGCCCATTCTCTTCCTTAGCATTAACTAAAGTAACATAACCATTATCAGCCTCTGGTTTTTCATCAATAAGAGTAAATATTCTGTCTGCACCAGCAAGACCCATAACAATTGAGTTAATCTGCTGTGACAAAGTACTAATATTACCTGAAAACTGCTTGGTCATATTTAAAAATGAAGTAACAATACCGATTGTAAGTGCACTTCCTGATATACTAATGTTAGTTGCATTGTTAATAAGGAGAACACCACCAGTAAAAGCAACAACAACATACAATATGTTACCAATATTGTTAAGTACAGGCATAAGCATATTGGCAAACTTATTGGCATTAGCAGCATCATTAAATAACTGCTCGTTAATTACTCTGAATTCGTCCTCACACTCATCTTCATGGCAGAAAACCTTAACAACCTTCTGTCCATTCATGATTTCTTCAATGTAGCCCTCAGCCTTACCAATACTCTTCTGCTGAGCTATAAAATACTTGGCAGAATTACCACCAACTATCTTAGTTACATTAAACATAATGATAACACCTATAATAACAACAAGAGCCATCCATATACTGTAGTAAAGCATAAGGAAAAATGCTGTTGTAACAACTACCGATGCAGTAATAATCTGCGGTATACTCTGGGATATCATCATTCTTAATGTATCAATATCATTAGTATAATAACTCATGATATCTCCATGGTTGTTAGAATCAAAATATTTAATAGGAAGATTCTGCATACCATTAAACATCTTCTCCCTTAACTTTGCAAGGGTACCCTGTGTAATTACCGCCATCATTCTTGTATAAGTAAACATGGCAATAATAGAAATAACATACATGCTTGCAAGTATTATAACAAACTTAATAATCTCTGTTCTTGCAGATGCCCAGTCTCCTGACTCTATATGATTCTTAGATATATCAATAACATTTTTAAGAAATGCTGCAGGAATGGCACTTACAATGGCACTAAAAAGTATACAGCCAATAACAGCCGGCATAAGCCTTGGATAAAACTCAAACAAAGTCTTAATAACTCTCTTAAATATACCCTTCTTAAATGGTGCCCCAGGTCCCATAGGTCCCTTTGGTCCTGGTCCATGTGGTCTCATAGGTTTACTCATCCATGCCACCTCCCTTATTCTGCGATTCATATACTTCCCTGTATATATCATTAGTCTTTAATAATTCTTCATGTGTTCCTATAGCGTTAACCATACCGCCATCCATAACGATTATCTTATCAGCATCCTGAACTGAAGAAATACGCTGTGCAATAATAAGCTTTGTAGTCTCAGGTATAAACTCCTTAAATGACTTTCTTATACTTGCATCTGTCTTAGTATCAACAGCGCTTGTTGAATCATCAAGAATAAGTATCTTAGGTTTCATAATCAAAGCTCTTGCTATACAAAGTCTCTGCTTCTGTCCACCAGAAACATTGGCTCCGCCCTGTTCAATATAAGTATCATACTTATCAGGCATCTTCTCTATAAATTCATCTGCACATGCAAGTTTACAGGCATGTATAATCTCCTCATCAGTTGCTTCCTTATCTCCCCAGCGGAGATTTTCCTTAATAGTTCCAGAGAAAAGCACATTCTTCTGTAAAACCATGGCAACCTGGCTTCTTAAATCATCCAGAGTATATTCTTTTACATCATGTCCTCCAACAAGAACTTTTCCCTCTGTTACATCATAAAGTCTTGATATAAGCTGTACAAGTGTTGATTTAGAAGAACCTGTACCTCCGATAATACCAACTGTTTCTCCTGAATTAATCTTAAAGCTTACATCAGACAATGCCATACGCTCTGCCTTTTTAGAATACTTAAAGCTGACCTTGTCAAACTCAATTGAACCGTCTCCTGTATATGCAACAGGATTCTCAGGATCCTTTATAGTATTCTCCTCTTCAAGAACTTCAACAATTCTCTTTGCAGACTCAAGAGCCAATGTAAACATAACAAATATAATACTAAGCATCATAAGGCTCATAAGTATCATAAATCCATAAGTAAGAAGGCTTGATAATTCACCAACATTAAGGTCAAGTCCGTGTGATGTAATAACAACATATGACCCTATGTAAAGTACAACAATCATAACACAGTAAAGACAAAACTGCATCATAGGTCCGTTAAGGGCAACAATCTTCTCTGCCTTTGTAAAGTCATTACACACATCCTGTGCTGTACCTTTAAACTTCTCTTTTTCATAGTCTTCTCTAACATATGACTTAACAACTCTCATTCCCTTAATATTCTCCTGAATAGAACTGTTAAGTGCATCATACTTCTTAAAAACTGCCCTGAATAATGGCATGGCATTCCTAATAATCATTAATAAGCCAAAAGCAAGAAGTGGTGCAAGAACAACAAACATAAATGCCATCTTTCCACCCATGATAAATGCCATGGCAAGGGCAAATACCAGCATAAGTGGTCCTCTTACAGCAATTCTTATAATCATCATATAAGCATTCTGAACATTAGAAACGTCTGTTGTCATACGTGTAACCAATGATGCTGTAGAAAACTTATCAATATTCTCAAATGAAAATGTCTGAATTCTTGCAAACATATCATTTCTGAGGTTTTTTGCAAAACCTGCTGATGCCTTTGCGCACTCTACTCCTGCAAGTGCTCCACAGGCAAGTGATGCAAGTGCAAGTATAACTAAAATCAGGCCATACTTAACAATAACATCCAATGTGCAACCCGCACTAATATTATCAACCAGTTTCGAAATAATAAGAGGTATAATACACTCTAAAATAACTTCAAGAGAAACATAAACAGGTGATAATATAGAGGGTTTCTTATACTCCCTTATACTTTCTGCTAATTTCTTATACAAAGTCAAATCCTCCTCACAATTATTGTTCTATCTCGCCGCCACATAAATGGCAGCATTCAAGTCCGTCAAGTGTTATTCCTCCACAATCAGGACATATTATCTTTTTAGGGTTAATAGTAAGTCTCACAACCTCCGCCTCATCCTCCGTTGCTTCCTTAATCACTTCACAAACAACCTCATCCTTATTCATATTCTTAACACATTCAAGATATGACTCCTTGGATATAGTCTGTGGCTGAATCTCATTAAGCATCTCTGTCTTAACATCAGAATTAATCTTCTTAGCTTCTTTTCTTATATTTTTAAAAAACACTCTGACCACTCCTTTGCAATACAACACCATTAATATATTATTGCATAATTTAAATTATTTTACAAGACTTTAATTGTTCTATTTACAAAATACAACTTTACCTATATACTTATAATGTAATACAAAAGGAGGAAGAACATATGCCTAAAAAAGCAGAACATAAAATCATAAAAGTTCATAAAGACTCAATTGCTGAAGAACTGCAGATTGAACCTGGAGATGTTCTTCTTACTATTAATGATGAAGTTATTGATGATATATTTGACTATCAGTATCTTATTAAAGATGAATACTTAGAGATACTTATAAGGAAGGCAAATGGCGAAGAATGGCTTCTTGACATTGAAAAAGACTACGATGACGACCTTGGCATGGATTTCGAGAACAGCCTTATGAGTGAATACCGTTCCTGCAGCAATAAGTGCATCTTCTGCTTTATAGACCAGATGCCAAAGGGAATGAGAGAAACTCTTTATTTTAAAGATGATGATTCAAGATTATCATTTCTACAAGGCAACTACATTACCATGACCAACATGAAGGAAAAGGATATAAATCGTATAATAAGATTTAACCTTGCTCCTATTAATATTTCAGTTCAGACAACCAACCCAGAGCTAAGATGCATGATGCTTCATAACAGATTTGCAGGTAATATTATGACAAATCTTCAGAAATTATACGAAGGACATATCGAGATGAATGGCCAGATTGTACTTTGCAAAAATGTTAATGACGGTGATGAACTTGTGCGCTCAATTAACGACCTTTCAAAGTTTTTACCATTTATGAGAAGCGTATCCGTAGTACCTGCGGGCATTACAAAGTTCAGGGAAGGCTTATACCCTTTGGAAACATTTACAAAGGAAGATGCCTGTAAAGTCATAGATACTATAGAATCAAGACAGCAGGAATTCTTTGATAAGTTCGGTCTTCATTTTATACATGCAAGTGATGAATGGTATATAACTGCTGAAAGGGATTTTCCTGATGAAAGCCAGTATGATGGCTATATCCAGTTGGAAAATGGTGTAGGCATGATGCGGCTTTTTATAGAAGAATTCCATGAAGCCTTAAATGATATAAAGAAAAAGAATAAAAAGAAGCCCGTATCCATTAAGAAAAAAACTTTGACAATTACAACAGGAGCTCTTACATATAAAACCATTTGTACATTTTCAGATGCTATTATGAAGGTATTTCCTCAGATAACTATAAATGTTGTAAAGATAATTAACAATTTTTTTGGTGAAACCATCACCGTTACAGGTTTAATAACTGCCACAGATATTATTGACCAGCTTTTAAAACTAAGAGCCCAGGGTACTGACCTTGGAAAAACTCTTCATATACCTATTAACATGTTAAGAATGGGAGAAGACGTATTTCTCGATGATTTGACAATTACAGACGTTGAAAAAGCACTTAACATGAAAATTGTTGTAAATGAATGTAATGGAAAAGCCTTTGTTGACTCCATGTTATACAATAAAGGCACAAAACGTAATAATAGTAACTTTAACTATATTAAATCTTTTGATGAATAAAAGCGCCACAGTCATACATTGTATGCTGTGGCATTATTTATACTACTATCTCTGACAGTTCCTCAGTCATCTTTGCTACTGCTTCTATATCTTCTGTAAACTGCTCTATTGTAGATTCAATATTCTTATTTGCTTCAAATCCCTGGTTTGCATTAGATGCAACCTCTTCACCTGTTGCAGAAAGCTGGTTAATTGTTCCTAGAATTTCTATATTACTATCATTAATATCCCTTATGTTACCATGGATTGTATCAACCATGTCATTAAGTCTGTTAATTGCCTCTCCACTCTTATCAAACTTAACGGATACCTCTGAAACCATCTCATTCTGCTTTTTAATACTTTTAGTTGAATTCTCAAGGTCCGAAATTGTATCCTCCATAACGGAAGAAAGTTCATTAACTATCTCAGTAATCTTCGCGGCGGATTTACGTGTTTCTTCTGATAAAACTCTTATCTCATCAGCAACAACTGCAAATCCCCTTCCTGCCACTCCTGCCCTTGCAGCCTCTATAGAAGCATTAAGTGCAAGAAGATTTGTCTGTGAAGATATATTAAGAATTGTATCAGTTATTGAAGTAACCTCCTCAACTCTTTCTTTAAGAAGTTCAACTTTACTCCATGTACTCTTAGTATCCTTATCAACAATTTTTGACTGATTAATAAGATGCTCCAAAATCATGTTTCCTTCATTAATTAACTCTAAAGTATAATCCGTTGTTTCCTTAACCTTTTCAGCATTACTAGATGTATCATCAATACGTATCTGAATATTATTAGTCATCTTCATCTGATTATTAATATCAGCTGAATTCTTTTCTGAGCTATCTGCAATTCCCTGCATAAGAATATTACAGTCATTTATCTTCTCGCCAATACTAATGATTTTATTTCTTACTTCTGCAAAACTGCTAAAAAGCCTCATTGCAACCTCAGATACTTTATCATTAATTATCTTCTCTTTAGTAACCTTCTCTTCTATTGATGCCTTTTCAAACTGTCTATAATCAAGTAACACCTTACACACATATATAACAGATATACATCCTATTGTTATAACAACCAGCTGTTCATAGTAATCATATGTTATTACATCAAATCCTTCTTTTAAAA
>JAILNW010000401.1 GCA_024691145.1 Lachnospiraceae bacterium | reverse complement strand
AAGGCTTTTTTATTTTTAACTGGTTTTTCATTAGTTTTATTTGTGGGAAATTACTGGATTTCTTTTATTTTGAGAGATATTAGTTTTAGTTCTTCATTTGCAGTTTCAAAGGTATGGACATATGTTGCAGGTGGAACAATTACTAATGATGTGATTCTTAAAACAGAATGTAATAGTTATACATTTAAACAATGGTTATTATCTATTCCCAGTGGTTTGGTAAATTTGTTTTCAAGTTTATTTGTTGGTAAACCATTAATTGAAAATGCCGGCTGGGGACATATTGTTATTGGACAGACCTCATATCAGGTCTATTGGACAAATGTATTTTCGCTTTTAACCTATATGACCCAGTATTCTACACTTAGTGAAAGAATCATTACTTCGGTTATTGTAGGTTTTGCTGGGGAACTTGCTATACCTCCTCATGAACATTCAAATGATGCATATACTAAGCCTACAAGATTATTTATTATTTCATTTATATTTTTAAATTTCTTTTCTAATTATTTTACATTATCAGGTACCTGGGAGTTAATTGGATGGTGCATGTTAAGTGGAATAATTATAAGAATTTTGCCTTATTTTACTTTGGGAAAAGGGAAGAAAAGATTTGTAAATAATCGATGATAGGGTATTGTTAGTAACGAAGGAGTTTGTTATGAATCCTGAATTATCAATTATTATTCCTGTATATAATGTTGAATTTTATTTAAGGGAATGCCTGGACAGTGTTAAAAATCAGTCTTTTAAAAATTTTGAATGTATATTAGTTGATGATGGTTCCAATGATGCTTCTTCTAAAATATGTGATGAGTATGCTTTAGCCGATAGTCGTTTTAAAGTTTATCATATAACTAATAGCGGAGTATCAAACGCCAGAAACTTAGGAATACAATATTCATCAGGTGATTATATTACATTTATTGATAGTGATGATTATGTTGATATTGAAACTTATAGTAAAGTGATACAGAGGATTCATGAAGATAATTGTGAGGTTTGCTGTTATGGAATCAGGCGTGTATCTAATGAGCAGAAAATCCAAAATGTAGAATTTAAGGATATAGGCCTTATTAAGAATTTTATTTATTATGATGTTTATATGAATTCAGTGTGCAACAAGGTATTTAAAAGATCATTGATTGTAAATAACAATATTACATTTTCAACTGATTTAATAGTATTTGAAGATATGCTGTTTGTATTTAAGGCATTGGCTTTAAGTTCAAAGGCAAGTTACTTGGATGAAGTGTTATATTCTTATAGAACCAATGAACAGTCAGTTTGCCAGTCCGGTTATTCTGTAAGAATGATTCAGAATTACTGGGATGTGGCTGAGTATATAAACGATTTTTGTAAGGAAAAGGGACTTGAGGATAAATACAGATTCTTAATAAATTACAGGAAGATGTATTATGCAATCCAGTTTTTAATTAATCCAAAGTTCTATTCTCCGAAAAAATTCAGGGAAAACAGGGGAAGACATAATATATGGATCTATACATTCAGACCAGATTTGTTTATAATGACTGTTTGTTCTTCTGTGTATATTGATATACCAGCCAGGGTATTTATTGAGTTGAAGAAGAAAAAATTGAGGATTGGATAATGAAGAAATATGCTATTTTTTTACCGCAATTTCATGAAATTGAAGAAAATAATGAATGGTGGGGCAAGGGATTTACTGAATGGGTAAATGTTAAAAGAGCAAAAGCTTTATATAAAAACCACTGCCAGCCTAAACATCCATTAAATAATAATTATTATAATTTAATGGATAAAAAAGTTGCAGAATGGCAGACATCTCTTTTAAATGAATATAAAATCGATGGAATGATATATTATCATTATTATTTTAATGGTAAGAAGTTACTTGAAAAACCTGTTGAAAATCTGCTTTTATGGAAAGATATAAAACAGCCATTTTTCTTTTGCTGGGCGAACCATAGCTGGGTAAGATCCTGGAATGGGACTTCTGAGATGCTGATGGAACAGTCTTATGGAAAAAAGGATGATTGGGAAACACATTTTCAGTATCTTCTTAAGTTTTTTAAAGATGAAAGATATGAAAAAGTAAATAACAAGCCTATGTTTATGTTATTTCGTTCTAATTTTGAAGAAAAAGAAGAACTGTTTAAGTATTTTAATGTACGTTGTCGTGAGGAAGGTTTTAACGGGTTATACTTAATTGAGAGTTATCATGGTGAGATTACTATAGATCAGTTTAATGATGAGCTTTGCAGTATTACATCATTGATATACTATAGAGAACCTGCAGTTACACAGCGTTTGGCATTGGCAAACAGAAATATTACTGAACGTGTTATAGGCAAGGGGCAGTCCTTATTACGAAAAGCAGGATTTTATAAAAAGCCAGTTATTATAGATGGTAACAGACTGATGAGATGGAAAATTAATAATGAACCTATGGGGGATAAGGTTGGTCATGGATTGTGGTTTGAGTGGGATAACACTCCTAGGCATAAACATCGTGGCTATATTATTACACCTTATGAAAAGAAGTATTTTCAGGAATATATAAATCTAATCAAAGATGAGGAATTCTTGTTTTTAAATGCCTGGAATGAGTGGGCAGAGGGAATGATGATAGAGCCTACAGAAGAAAATGGATATAAGTATCTTGAATGGATAAAAGAGAGCAATTGATGGAGGTATTTATTAGTGAATATTGGATTGATGGGATTTGAATTTAAATCTCCAAATAAGGGGTGTGAGGCCCTGGTGTATTCCTTTTTATCAATTTTAAAAGATAATCTGAAAAAAGATTTTATAGTATATAACTTTACTGGAACAGAGTTAGGAGTAATACCTGTTTATTTTGATAATATTAAATTTATAAATATTTCACCTAGGATTAGAGACTTTAAGGCAAAATATATCAGGATACTTACTAAGTGTGATTATGTATTTGATGTTACAATGGGTGATAGTTTTTCGGATATTTATTCAAAAGATTATTATAACAGCTTAATTAAACATAAAAGAATTGCTGAATTGTTTTGTAAGAAGTATGTTTTACTTCCTCAGACAATTGGACCTTTTGAAAATGCAGAGTCTGCGACAAAGGCAGAAAAGGTATTACATAAGGCTTATAAAATATATACAAGAGACGAGATTTCAAAAAAATTATTAGAGGAAAAATTTAAAATTAATAATTCCATCTTGGCTACAGATATGGCTTTTATTTTGCCATATGACAAGGAGCTGTATAAATTTTCTTCAAAAAAGAAGTTAGGAATTAATATATCAGGCCTCCTTTATAAAGGCGGATTCCATAGCGAGAATCAATTTGGTTTATCATTAGATTATAAGGAATTGATTAATAGATTATTAGCAGAACTTACAAAGCGGTTTGAAGTGCATATTATACCACATGTTGTTGATTTATCAGAAAATTCCTATGATGATGATTATAAGATTTGTGAATTAATGCATAAAGATTATCCTGATACTACATTAGCACCTGCTTTTGAAACACCGATTGAAGCAAAAAGTTATATATGTAATATGGATATTTTTATTGGTGCCAGGATGCATGCGACTATTGCAGCGTTTTCTTCGAATGTTATTACGATACCTATTTCTTATAGTCGTAAATTTGAAGGATTGTATGGCAGTCTTAATTATCCATTTGTTGTTAATGCAAGAAGTGAATCTACAGATTCAGCATTTAAACTTATATTAAATTATATAAATTGTGCTGATGAACTATCAAAATCTCAAGGAGCTTCAATGTATGAAATCAACAGAAAAATTCAAAGTTTTGAGAAAAGCATATTGGAATTAATGGAGGAAAAATAATATGGGTTATTCTAATGTTGATAACGTTAATATTGTGGTATCTCTTCTTAAAAGTAACAACATTCGTGATTTAGTTATTAGTCCTGGAGGCACCAATATTCCTGTAATTAAAGCTGTTCAGGAAGATTCATTTTTCAATTGCTATTCTGTAATTGATGAAAGAAGTGCAGCTTATGTTGCTATTGGAATTTCTATTCAAAGAAGAGAACCAGTTGCTTTAATATGTACAAGTGCACAGGCAACAAGAAATTATGTGCCTGGTTTAACAGAAGCTTTTTATAAGCGAGTTCCAATACTTGCAATTACAATGGAAAAACATCCAAGATTTAAATATCAGGAATATATGCAGGCACCAGATCAAACATCACTTCCTAAAGATTGTGTAAAAAAATCTTTTGAATTGCCTTTTATTACAGATAATAACGATTACTTTCATAGTGTATCTTTAGTAAATGAAGCCATGTTAGAGCTATCGAAAAATGGGTGTGGACCGGTTCAGATTTGTATTCCATGGCTGGATTTTCCATTGGATTATGATAAAAAAGACATAAGATGCATAAGAAGATTTAAATCAAGTGAAATTAAGTCTGAAGACTTACAAAATAAAAAGATTATGTTGGTAATTGGAGAACATAGTCCTTTTACTAAGGATGAAGAAGATGCGATTAACAGTTTTTGCCATATGACAGATGCAAT
>JAILNW010000400.1 GCA_024691145.1 Lachnospiraceae bacterium | reverse complement strand
CCGCCGCAGTGCGATCCTCGCGGAGCATTTTTATTTGATAAGAAATTCTGAAAGAATTTCTTATCAAATAAAAAAAGAACTACAGCCTTCTGACTATAGTTCTTCATATATAATTATTTATTACTGTTCTTCGCTGGTTTTTCCATCTGACCATCTTTGATCTTTGCATTAACAAGATTATCAATCTGTCCAAAGGAATCAAGAGGCCATATTCTGAAAATTGCCCTTCCTGTAATATATTCTCTTTTTATATTACCAATTACAGAAAATCTGCTGTCCTGACTGTCATTGCGATTATCACCCATAACAAAATATTCATCGTCACCAAGTGTAGTTTCTGAATTATCTCCAACAATTCTTATAGGTTCAAATCCATAATCTTCATCAAGAACCTGATCATTAATATAAACTAGTCCTGTTTCTTTATCAACCTTTACTTTCTCACCTGGAAGACCAATAATCCTCTTAATGTAAAATGTATCATCCTTTGTGGGAAATATAATTACATCATATCTTTCAGGTTCTCTGAAATAATAAGTTGCTCTGTCTATTATTAAAATATCTTCATTTGCAAAATTGTAACTCATCGATGTTCCCGAAACCATAGTATGCTGTACTACATATGTTATCATAAGATAAGCCAGCATAAATGCCAGTGCCAAACATATACCAAGACTTAATAAATCTTTGGTTGTTATAAATGGTTCCTCATCGATATCTGCATTCTGCAAAATAAACTGTGAGTTGTCCGGATTATTATAATAATCATATATGGCTTTATTATACATATCTTCTGTATACCCAACCATGCCATAGTATGAATAATCATTAGTAAGACTATCCGAATATACTCCATTCTGATTATAACCATCGTATGAATATTCATCATTAATATAACCACCCTGCTGATGATTCATATTCTGAGAATTATTCATTGCATTACCATAAACATTTCCATTTTGCTGGTAATTTACATTATTTCGAACAAGATTTGCACTATTCTGATTAAAACTTGCACTATTCTGATGTGTATTACCTACATTATATCCTGAGTTATAGTTTAAAGTCTGCCTCTGGTTAAGCTGTTGTAATCCATTGTTACCCATATAAGCATCCCCTATATCCATTCGAATAAAATAGTATTCTGCGATATACTACCTATAACTATTATTGCACGAATTTTAAATGTTTTCAACTATTTCTTTCAAATATTCGCCCTCAATATTTTCAATTCTTCCTTCATCACATGCTTTTGCAAGTTCAGGATTAATTGGAAGTTTCGAAACATTCTTAATATTGTGCTTTGCTGCAATTTCATCTATCCTGCTGTTTCCATAAATATAATGTTTTTCATTACAATTAGGACATACAAAATAAGACATATTCTCAACAATTCCAAGTACAGGAATATTCATCTTCTCTGCCATCTTAACAGCCTTTTCAACAATCATAGAAACAAGTTCCTGTGGAGAAGTTACTATAATAATTCCATCAACTGGAATTGACTGAAATACTGTAAGAGGCACATCACCTGTTCCTGGCGGCATATCTATAAATAAGTAGTCCTCATTTTCCCAAATTACATCTGTATAGAACTGCTTAACTGTACCTGCTATAACAGGTCCTCTGAATATAACAGGATCTGTTTCATTTTCCAACAAAAGATTAACAGAAATAAGTTCAATTCCGCCCTCTGTCTTCTTTGGTAATATTCCAAGTGCAGTTCCCTCTGCTCTTCCATGTATACCGAAAGCCTTTGGAATTGAAGGTCCGGTAATATCAGCATCAAGAATGCCTACATGCTGATTCTTTCTGCTCATCATAACTGAAAGAAGCGAAGTAACCATAGATTTTCCAACTCCTCCTTTTCCACTCACAACACCTATAATCTTCTTGATATTGCTAAGTTCATGAGGCTTTGCCAAAAGACTTTCCTCTCTTCTGTCAGCACAGTTTGAATTACATGTTTTACAGTCGTTAGTACAACTACTCATTTTTAAATCTTCCTTCCATTTAATAGTTTAAATTTCAATAATATATCTTTCAAATGCATTTACTATTCTTGTACTATTATATACCGTTTCACGCTTTATCTCTCGTCCATAATTCATATGAACGTGCCCATGAATAAAAAGTTCCGGTTTATACTTGTCAAGTAAATCCACAAATGACTTAAATCCTGTATGAGGCAAATCATTAGCATCATTTATCTTATATGCCGGGGAGTGTGTAAGAAGCACATCAAAGCCTTTATTCTTCATAAGCTTTAACTTCATCTTCTTAACTCTGTGTTCCATCTCCTTCTCTGTAAACTGTAGTGGTTCGCTGCCATCGTACTTCATGCAGCCACCTAAACCAAGAATTCTGATTCCCTGATAAACAAAGATATCTCCATCTACACATATACAGCCCTCTGGCGGTGTTTCCTTATAACAGCCGTCATGATTTCCATGTACGTACAAAATTGGTACCTTTGCAAATGTAGCTAAAAATGATAAGTAATGTGGTGATAAATCACCGCAGGACAATATCAAATCAATCCCCTCAAGCTTTGACTTATCAAAATAATCCCATAAATATTTTGATTCTTCATCTGCTAAAACCAACAGTCTCATTTTTTTATCCTCACGTTTAATAACTTCCTATTTGAAAAATGCCTTAAGATTATCCTCTACACCTTTCAAAATAACAGTAAGTCTGGCATCATCTTCAAGTTCTTCTATGGAAGGTATTCTTCCTTCAATGTTGTCTGCAAGCCAGTTTATCTTCATTATATCCTCTGGTGACATGCTGTCATGTTCATCAGACTGTATAACTCCTGTCTGAGAATTAATAATTCCAGAAAATGGATTAAACTCACCATTGCAAATAAGTTTTCTAAGTAAATCAACAAGTTTCCTTGTTTCTGGTGGTACAGAGTTAGAACAAATAAGTTCTATAACACCTGCTGACATCCCCCACCAGTAATTAAGTGCCTTGTTATCAGTTGGATTGCCCTGTTTAATAGTTCCTGACATAACACTTTTAATAATCTTTTCATAAAAGATTCCCCAATGGTACACAGGCATGGCAAGGTTATATGTTTTGCCATCATTGCAATTATACAAACCAAACTGA
>JAILNW010000445.1 GCA_024691145.1 Lachnospiraceae bacterium | reverse complement strand
TAATGTACATATCTCATGCATAATATCGACTTCTTTAATACTTTATTAAAGGGGAATTTTTTACTAACCGTAAATAGTAACATTCCTTCCTAAATTTTCCGAAAGTTGGAAAATATTATATTTTATTGTTTCATTATTGATACAAAAGTGGTATAATGGTAGTAAGCAATCGTAAAATAGCATACCCCTAATTGCTAAACGATTAATATGGAGGAGGAATATATATGACACAAAGTTATGTACAGTATTTAAATGTCGGACTTGGTCTTATCAACAACACGGAACCCGTTACCGAGTGGAATATTGATGAGGCTATCGAAGCTGCTTTGCTTCTTGAAGAAAATGTAGATGATGTTCAGATTATTGGTTTCCGCTTCTATGATATTGACACAGCGAATAATAATGTATTAAGACGAAGCGGTATCTACTACCTTTCAGGAGAAGTTTTCGTATTTCCTAAAGTAGATCAGGAAGTAACTAATTTCCTCAAGAATACTAATACAGATTTTGAGCGTGGTCAGCAATTAATCAAAATCAAAAAGCCATTCATACTTGTATACAAGTATAACGAGGATGACACAATTGTTAACACAGAACCTATCAGAGCCAAGATTCAGGCTAGAAAAGATGAAGAGCGTATGGTTACTCTTAAAACTGAACTCCTTCAGTACAAGAATGATCTTCTTCAGGAAATCAAGAACCTTGAAGAGGCAATTGACAACAGTACATACCATACAATCAACCTTGTAGAACTTGATGCTCCAGAGAATCCAAAGGTTTTAAATATTCTTAATGATAATGGTAATTTCAGCGTTCATATTGAATATTTGAGAAATACACGTCTTGAGATTCTTAATCTTGAAAAGAAACTTAAAGAACAAGCATAACTTGTATAGAGATTTCAATCAAAGTGTAACGATTATAATAATAGTTGTTACACTTTGGTTGTATTTTACCATGAAGGGAGGCAATATCGTGAAAAAGTCAACATATACTCTTGTAATTGTTATATGTTTTTTGCTAGTCTTTCTATACAAGATGACACATATTGCCGGCAAAGAACCCGAAAATGATTCAAATTTAAAGTTATCGAATGTACCGGAAAATGAAAATTACAGTTCAGGGGACCTTGTTATAACAACTTCTTCTCCTAATACAGACCTGGACAGCACATTACCTTCGCCAGAGGTTATTCCTGATATTCTTTCACCTTCTATTTCTGGCAAAATCATTTATTATGACGATAAAAAAACAGCTATTATAGACGCCTCAAATACTTCACATGGATATGTGAGTGTTTGTTACAATGGTTCAAACCCTAAAGTAAAAGTAAGAATTGAGGCAAATGATAATATGTATAACTATGATTTACCTTCAAATGGAGAATACACCGTGTATCCTCTTCAGTTTGGTGATGGCATTTATACTATATCTGTATTTGAAAATGCTTCAAAAAACCAGTATATGACATTATTTACACAGAAAATAACAGTTAAACTTGAAGATGAAAATAGCGTCTTTCTTTACCCAAACCAGTATGTCTGGTTTACTAAAGATTCTGACGTTGTATATAAATCTGCCCAGGTATGTAACGGGCTTACAAAGGATATTGATAAAGTATCTGCCATATTTAATTATATTACACAGTCTGTGGAATATGATTATGAAAAAGCCGAAAATGTAAAATCTGGCTATCTTCCTCAGGTAGATACCATTTTATCAACTAAAAAAGGCATATGCTTCGATTATGCAGCTTTATTTGCTGCAATGTGCAGAGTTCAGGGCATTCCATGTAAATTAATAACAGGATATGTTTCCCCTGACTGGCTTTACCATGCCTGGAACGAAGTATATACTGAAGAAAAAGGCTGGATTACAGCATCTTTCTATCTTGAAAAAGAAGGTTACAATACAGTTGACCCAACCTTCTATTCTAACATGTCTGACAGCAATAAAGCTGCAGAATATATCGGAACAGGAACAAATTATCAGGAGTATCATATATATTAATCTCTATACTAGTACTATTGTCCTATTTTACAATGTATACATTGGTATTTATTGTCAAATGTGGTATAATATTACTATAAATAATTAAGCGGATTATAAACAAATTTGTTACTGTTCACGCATAACTTTCTCCTACAGGTCGCAGACCATCTGCTTCGCATATGTTGCTGCTATGCAGCTTATGTCTGCGACTGTGGGGAAAGTTCCTGCTTCACAGTTTTAGAATAATATGTCTTAAAGCTTAACATGCAAGCATGTACGCTTTAATCATATTATTCTAACCGTGAACAGTAACAAAAATTTCATATTTGGAAGCACATTTCTTCTAGGGGATTTAGAGGGAGATGTTGCTATATGAGTAAATTAAAATATATATTTGTAACTTTACTGTTTTTTGTCATGGCTGCTGTATGTTACAAAGCAATAGAAGTAAATTATACAGCTTCTGAAGACTATAAACCTGAGAAGAATTCTTCTACCGGAGTCCTTACACGGATAGATACAAAGAATTTATCAGAAGATGAAAGTACTTACAGCAATGAAACTGCCACACAGGAAGTTACAGATACTTCAGAGGATGAAACTATTTCTAGTGAGATACAAAGTGATAATATAACAAAAGATACAATTGAACAGAAAGAAGAACCAATAAGTCCTACAACAGAACCTGCTAAAGAGCCAGTTGTTACTGAAACTGCTGCCCCTGTTAAGGAAACACCAGTTGTTACTCCTACCAAAAAACCAGAGGTTGTTGCTACAAACAACAATAATAACAATAGTAATACTACTACAAACAAAAATTCAGGAACACAAAGCAGTACTAGGCAGGAAACCGTTGTTACTGCTGCCCCAGCACCTGTTGTAACAAAAGCACCTATGACGCCAGCACCTGTTGTGACACCTGTTCCTACACCAAAGCCTACACTTGCACCAATTATTATTCCAGATGTTTATACACCTACAACACCTGGTAATTCGGTACTTGTTTCAGATAACGAAACAGCATTTATTGATAAAAGCAACGTCTCAAAGGGCTACGTTGGTGTAAAATATACAGGTTCTAACTGGAAGGTTAAAGTTGTAATATCCGCAAATGGTGAACAATACAATTACGATTTACCATCAAATGGCAAATATACAATATATCCACTCCAGTTTGGTAACGGTTCATATACAGTTTCTGTGTATGAAAATATATCTGGAACATCATATTCAGGGCTTATGTCAGAGACTTTCAGCGTAAGTCTTGATAATTCAAGGTTAGTATATCTGTATCCAAACCAGTATGTATGGTTTACACAGAATTCTAACGTAGTTTATAAATCCGCAGAGATTTGCAGAGGATTAACACGTAATGTTGACAAAGTTGCAGCTATATTCCAATATGTATCATCACATATCAGTTATGATTATAGCAAAGCAAAATCAGTTCAAAGCGGATATTTGCCAGATGTTGACTCGATACTTTCTTCAGGAAAGGGAATTTGTTTTGACTATGCAGCTGTATTTGCTGCAATGTGCAGAGCACAGGGTATTCCTTGTAAGCTAGTTACAGGATATATCTCAGATGGCCAATTCCATGCATGGAATGAAGTTTATCTTGATGGTACTGGAAAACTTTCAGACTCATTTACAGTTAACCAGACAGGATATACAAGAGTTGACTGTACTTTCTATTCAAGCATGAGTCCATCGTCAGCTGTATCTTATATTAAAAATGATTCAAATTACAGAACGTATCATGTATATTAAAATATTGAGAGTAGTATTTTTACTACTCTCACTTTTATTTTCTAATTATTTACTTGTTATTTCCAAACAAAAGCTGATACTGCTTTAATGCTCTTTTTTTAACTTCTTCAATCATCTTGTCATTTGCTATAACCTTTACATTAGGCCCATATGAAAGTATGTCAGATAAAAGATCTCCTTCATCCTGTTTATCATAACTTATTGTAACATTGTAGGTGCCATCTTCATTATCTTCTACATTGCATTTATAAATAGCCATATCCTTTACAATCCTGTTATAAGCAAAGTTCCTGTTAAATACCTGCAGAACAACAGGCTTTTCGCACATTCTTGTTGCAAGAAGTTTTTCCAAATCGTAATTATCATCATACTCTCTGTATATCTCAGTTACTTCATAGATTCTTGAAATATCAATCTTGTAAGCAAGTTCTGGCTTTCTGTCATGCATAAGAAATGCAAGAAGTTCAAACTTCTCCTTCTTTGCAGAATAAAGAATCTTATAAGGAAGATATGCTTCACAAAGACTGTTGCCATTTCTTGATACATAATCAATCTTAATAACTCTCTTATCCTTTATGGCCTCCAGAATCTTTTTAAAATTATCAATATAGTAATCATCAATGTATTCACTAAATACATCCTTATCATAGTACTTTACAGACTGTCTTTCATAAATATTCTCAATATCAGCATACTCTTTAGAAAGAATCTCAAAGGATTCTTCAGAAAAGAAAAGTTTTGCCCTTCTATTTGAAAGAATACTTTTAATCCAGATTTTTTCAATATTTGTAAGAGGTAATGGTTTTTCACAATTAATATATTTTTCATCTAAAAACTCAATCATATTATGCTCCAATCTAATAATACATTTTGTACATTTTTTCAAATTCACTATATATCTTCTTTACAAAGCTTTTATCGGCACATTCCACCATTACGATACGTCCCGTAAATGTCCTTATCCATTCCACAACGCCCTCAACATCACTTACATCAAAAGTAAGTGAATATGTGTTATTGCCAATTCTCTCAAGCTCACCATATCTCTTTTCACGTTCAATTCTGTCAATTACACTCTGTTCATAATATTCTTCTATATTCATAATAATTCTTATCTGTTCAGTCTTTACAGCAAGGCTTTCGACACCTTCTATTCCCCAAAGGAACTTTTCATTAGACTTAAATTTATCAGCAATTATATTCCAGTTTGGAATCTTATTAAGCAGTTTCAAAACTTTATATTCCTTCATGTCAAATGCCTTAAAACTCATATCCTCCATAACAGCCACTATATAACAGTCATTATGTCTTGTGGATACATAAATCTTAACAGGGATTATCTTTTCTTTGTTACCTGCATCATTTCCTACTTCAATGCCTCTTTTTTCTCTTATGGCTTTAAATGTATTAATAATTGTCTCATAAGATACTTTTTTGTTGGTTATATTATGATTGTAGTCAAAGTAACTGGTATTTCCCTTAATTCTCTTTGCAATCAAATCACCAAGTGTTCCAAACACGGCATTGTCCTTATAGAACATAACTGCATCTTTGAATCCATCATAATCCTCTGCCATATCATTAGGCAAATCGTAGCTTTCATAATAATATGACTTACCATCTTCATCTACTTTAAGAAGAATACCCGCTGTATAATAATCATTAATTAATTCCCCTAACTCCTTCTCATCAACTGTCATATGATATGTATCTTTAAGTTCATCTGTCATTCCCTTAATGGTATACATGTCACCTTTACCAAGCATGTCCAGTAAATTTATATGTAATTCCATATCATTAGCCATAAATCCCTGCTCCTTATCCATAAAGTGTTAATATTTTTTTAGCTGTTTCAACCATACTTGAACCAGAATCCATACTTATTTTCTGCATATATCTGTGAGCTTCTGGTTCTGTCAGATCATTTTTCCTCATCAGAAGTTCTTTTGCACTGAGTATAAGCGCCTTATCTTCATCTGGCCTGTTAAGATTCCTGTCTCGGCGCTGCTTGCTCTGTTTATAATATTCTTCAGTTATATCCGTTACTGCACTTAATAATTTCTGCTGGGTAAGAGGAGCCGTTATATAAGACACATCCTTAACAAGACCGCTTTCTACTTTAGTATTAGTAGTTACAAGCAGCATGGTAAAGCCTGGTTTAAGTGAGTCTTTTAAGGTCATATAATTCATATCCTCTAACTTGTATCCACAAATAACAATACCATTGTTCATCTTGTCTGCTATGTCTAAAACATCTCTTCCCTGCGTAAATATACCTGCGACAGAATAATCATTTCTTTGCAAAATAAGCTTCAGTTTCTTAGCATCTTCTAATTTTGGAAATGCAATAATTAAACTAAGCAAAAGAAATCACCTCTTATATTCTGTCTAAGTATCTGTCTATCTCCCATTCTGAAGTCTGTCTGCAGTAATCATCCCACTCTTTTTCTTTTTCTTCTATAAACTTTGTAGCTACAAGTTTTCCTAAAATACCGATTATAAATTCATCTTTTTTAAGCAGCTCTATAGCTTTATTAAGCGAGCCAGGAAGATATCCTCCCTGTTTTTCTATCTTAAGATTTCTCTTTATTCCATCAAGTCCTGCTGCAATGCATACAGCGATTGCAATATAAGGATTAGCTGCTGAATCAGGACTTCTTAAAGAAATAGTACAAACCTCTGTATTTGCAGGAACCCTTATGCACATATCTCTGTCGTCAGATGACCAGCCAATCTTGCTTGGAACATTTTCCCCATGTCTGAGTCTTTTATAGGAATTAATAATAGGATTACAGATTGCAGTAAGTGCTCCCTGATGTTCAAGCAGTCCTGCTATAAAACTGTAAGCTATATTACTAAGTCCGTTTTCATCACTTTTACTTGCAAATACATTCTTGCCCATCTCATTATACATGGCAAAGTTAAGAGTCATGCCTGAACCTCCAAAATCAGTTCTTGGTTTAGGCATAAATGTTGCATGAAGTCCATGTCTCTTTGCAACAGTTCTTACAGTCATACGAAAAGTCATAAGATTATCTGCTGTGTTAAGTGCATCATCATTTTTAAAGTCAATCTCATGCTGGGCAGGTGAAACCTCATGATATGAAGCTCTGACTTCAAAATCCATGTCCTCAAGAGTCATAACAAGGTCTCTTCTTGCATTTTCTCCTTTGTCTATAGGTCCAATATCAAAGTATGTTCCCTTCTCGCCAGTATTAACAGTAGAATTACCATCTTCATCGCTGTCAAAAAGGAAAAACTCACACTCTGGACCAAGATCAATAATATATCCCATGTTCTTTGCTTCTTTTATTACTTTTTTAAGTATATATCTTGAATCTGCCTCATATGGTGTTCCATCCGGATTATAAACATCACAGATAAATCTTGCAACTTTTCCTGTCTGAGGTCTCCATGGAAATATTGTAAATGTATCAAGATCAGGATATAAAACCAGTTCTGATTTCTTGCTTCCTGCAATACTATCTATCGCCCCGGCATCAAATACGCACTGGTTATTAAGTACTTTATCAATCTGGCTTGTAGTTACAGCCATATTCTTTAAATTACCAAAAATATCTGTAAACTGAAGTCTTATAAACTCCACATCTTCATTTTTTACTATGTTCAAAATATCCTCTTTTGAATGTTTCACAATAATTCCTCCTCGTTATTATTTGTATGCATCTGCACTCATGTTAAACTGATTAATAAGACTGCCTTGATTATTGAGTCCCTTAACACCATTAGTCATCTTCGTTACAAAACCATTAAGCTTTACCATATACTCATCCTTCGTTATAGAGCCTTCTGCAACGTATGTAAGTCCCTTTTCCCAGCTTGCTGTAAGCTCCGGGTTAAGAAGTGACCTTATTGAAGAATTAACAACATCATATATTACTTCTCCAAGCCTTGTGGGTGTTATAATCTGAGTCTTCTTATTAAGATTAAGATAATTTATCTTAAATAATTTTTTAAGTATCTCTGCTCTTGTGGCACTTGTTCCTATACCACTTCCCTTAATCTGGGCTCTTAGTTCTTCATCCTCTATAAGCTGTCCTGCATTCTCCATGGCAAGAATCATAGTACCAGAACTATATCTCTTTGGAGGTGATGTCTCACCTTCCTTAATGTCCATGCTTTCAACAACAATCTCCATGCCTTTTTTAAGCTTGGATACCACTTTTAATAATGATTCATTATCATCATTCTCTTCATCTTCAGAATCGCTGCCATCTTCACTTTTATCCTGGCTTTTTGTGCTGCTTTTAGGATAAATGCTTGCTATTTTCAAATATCCTTCATCTAAAGTAACCTTAAATGAAGCAAAGAAATGCTCACTGCCAATGCAGGTTTCAACAGCAACCTTCTGATAAGTGGCTGGTGGCAAAAATATACTTAAAAATCTTCTTACTATAACTTCGTACACTTTTGCTGCTGTCTGGGACACTCCGTTAAGTGCACTAAATCCCTGGCCTGTAGGAATAATTGCATAATGGTCAGTTATCTGCTTATCATTAACATACTTTGTTTTAGCAATATTCTCATATTTCTTTTCATTTAAAATATAATCAGCTACCTGTGAAACAGGAGCATAATTCTTTAGTCCACCAATATTCTTATGTATCTCCTTACTTACAGCGGTAGACAGTACTCTTGCATCTGTTCTTGGGTATGTTACCAGCTTCTTTTCATATAATTCCTGTGTTATCTTAAGAGTTTCATCAGGACTTATTTTAAAAAGTTTTGAACATACATTCTGTAATTCCGCAAGGTTAAATAAAAGTGGCGGATTCTTTGTTTCTTTCTTTTTTTCGACATTTGAAACCAAAGCCTTTACTTTACCACTTTCATCAGGTACCATAAGGCTTTCTATCAGCTTTTCAGCCTCTTCCCTTGTCTTAAAACCATTTTCTTTGTAAAGATAAGGTGTTTCAAAATATCTTGAGCCTTTAACAGCTCTCCATTCTGCATTAAATGAGCCTTCATCTAATACGTTATGCAATGCCATAACCCTGTAAAATGGTGTTTTCACAAAGGATCTTATCTCTCTTTCTCTCCTTACTACCATTCCAAGAACACAGGTCATAACTCTGCCCACAGATATAGCAGACCATTTCTCACTTCTCATATAGTTAGTAACGGTCTGTCCATATTTTAATGTTAATACTCTGGAAAAGTTAATTCCCATAAGATAATCTTCCATAGCCCTTAAATATGCTGCATCTGACAGATTATCATAGCAGTCTAAGGTTTTTGCTTCTTTAATTCCCCTTAAAATCTCCTCTTCCGTCTGTGAATCAATCCATACTCTTCTTTTGTCCTTTGTATCAGGAACATTTGCCATCTGATCCACAAGTCTGTATATATATTCTCCTTCTCTTCCGGAGTCGGTGCAGACATATATAGTCTTAACATCTTCTCTGTTAAGAAGTTCTTTAACTATATCAAATTGTTTTTTGACATCTGGAATAACTTCATATAAAAACTTTTCCGGAATGAACGGTAATGTCTGAAAACTCCACTTTTTCAATGCAGGATCATAAACCTCAGGATAACTCATAGTAACAAGATGGCCTACACACCATGTTACAATAGTATCTTCTGACTCTAGATATCCATTCCTTCCCGATGCCCTAACCTTTAGTGCCTTGGCAAATTCCTGAGCGACACTGGGCTTTTCGGCTATAAATAATCTTTTTTCCATACTACCTCCAGGTTAAATAATGCTGACCCTCGTTACATATTATACCTTTATTTTCCAATAAAATCAAGTACAAACAAAAGGCACTACCTTCTAAGGTAATGCCTTTTAATCCGTAATATTTAATAGTTTTTAAAAGTAACATTAACATCTACATATGCTGAATCCATGGCATCAAGTATTATTCCTGAACTTGTAAACTGATAAATATCATATTCGTAACCAGACATATTTTTATTAATAGTATAAGTATTAATTTTTGTTGTTGGTACATTACTTCCGTAATTTGCTTCCCACAATTCGCATCCAGTTTCTTTTAATATTCTGTCAGTTTCCCATTTATTCTTCAAATCATACGAACATCCATACATCATTGACCTGTAGCCTGCTTTCTTTATTGTTTTAAGAAATGCAATTGCATAATTAGAACGTTGCGTTTTCGTTGTTCCCCAGGTTCTGTACAGAGTTCCTTGTGAATCATACTGCACATCTATGTACTCATAATCATAAACTATCGGATATGTTATTCTGTACTTTTTAGCAATCTCAATGGTCTTAAGAGCTTCTTCAATTGCCTCAGCTTCACTTGTGGCAGTTGAATAAAAATACAGTCCTACTTTAAGTCCATTTGCCAATGCATTTTTAATATTATATTCACAAGTAGAATCAGTTACTATAGTTCCTTTAGTATATCCTCTGTATCCACATCTAATCATTGCAAAATCAACCACGCCGCCTGATTTTATCTTGCCCCAGTTTATTTTGCCATTATGTGAACTAACATCAATTCCAATGTTCTGATAACTTACGTAGCATGTTCTTGTATATTCTGGAGGTGTAAATCCCTTTGGCAATATTTTTATTTCTATTGCTTCAGCTCTTTTTGACAAGCCCGTTGTTCCGGCTTTTTCTCCATTACATGCCCATCCAAGCCATCCATAAGTCTGTGAATGAATTCTGTAGTAGATATCATACTTCTTGGCAAGTTCTCCCGTAAGCTTTATTTCTATAGCTTCCATTCTCCTTGCCTGTCCTGTTGTACCAGTCATATTTCCATTACTGCTCCATCCAATCCAGCCATAACTTGCAAGATGTGATCTGTATGTTATTCCACCTTCTCCATTATCATTCACAAGATTAATCTTAAGAGCCTCAAGTCTCTTAGACTGACCAGTTGTTCCTGCTGTTTTTCCTTCTGTAACCTGACCAAGCCATCCGTATGTTCCAACGTGTGCCTGATATTTTACACTTAAATCTTTGCTTTTTTCGTAGCATGCAGGTAAACTGCTGTCAGAAACAGGAGGATTTTCATTTTTAGGAATAAGTTTTATCTGAATAGCCTCAATTGCTGTTGCATACCCTGTTGTTCCGGCTGTTTTGCCATCACACGTCCAGGAAAGCCATCCCATTTTGCCAATATAGGCTCTGTAATAAATTGAATACTCTTCAGCCAACTCACCCTTAAGACTTATCTGGAATCCTTCCAGTCTTTTACTCTGTCCCGTTGTTCCAGTTACGTTTCCACCTTTAACATTTCCAAGCCAACCATTACTTGCAACATGAGCTTTACATTCAACCATTTCATTAAGTGACTCTCCACTGTCAGATTGTATATTTAGAATAAATGCTTCCATTCGTATTGATTTTCCTGTTGTTCCAGCGACGTCACCGTCTCCAACACAATGCAACCATCCACAACCCGCAACATGAGCAGAATAACTTATTATTGGTTCACAGCCCTCGTTTACATATGCATCGCCTTTTGTTTCAGGGGTTTCTGCACCTTTTTCAATTATTTTTACCTGCAAATTGAGTATTGGCTTCGACATCCCACTGGTTCCGGCATATTCACCATTTTTTGTCCAGCTAAGCCACCCCATATCCTTTACATATACTCTGTAATAAATATCATATTTAGCAGAATACTCGTCAGATAGTTTCAGAGCAATTGTCTGTATATTTTTTTCTTCACATCCCACTTCACCTGAAGCAGCATAAAATTCACTCCATCCAATGCCACTTTCAAAAGTCTTAACAAGCAGGTTATTTTCTACATGCTCTGTTCCCACAACCAAATCAAAATCAAGTTTTTTTATTTCCTGCATTTTATCATCTGATAAAATCTTGCTATCTTTTATGCTTTCGCTCCAGCCATCTTCTACAGAATATCTTCTATATGATATTAATGGATATGTTGCATAACTTCTATATCCTGCAACTATCTCTCCTGGAGCCTGTTCTGATTTGTTGTTTAAAACAATCTGTATCCCAGAGATTTTTTCTGCTAATCCCATACTTCCGCAATCTGTTCCACCTATAGCCCATCCAGTCCATCCAAAGCTTGAAATATTAACTCTGTAATAAATATCATACTTTGAAGCATAATTATCATTAAGAGAAATATTTATAGCCTCAAGTCTACGTCCATCACCGGCAATTCCACAAATACCTCCATTTGAAACCTTGGAAAGCCATCCATAGGTCTGCATCTGGCCCTTGGATGTTAAAAAACCATCAATTGTACTGGAATTCTTGTCCTTGACAATAATCCTAATTGCCTCTGCTTTATCAGTTTCAGATGTAGTATAGCAAATATCCCCATTATTTACCTCACTGCTCCATCCGCTTTCTGAAAAGTAAACCTGATAAGTTAATGAAACCTCATTTGTAGCTGCTCTAGCATTGCTGGCAAAAATAAGCATGAATATTAGTGACAATGCAGGTAATAATGTAATTCTAACTGCTTTCTTCATATGTTACCTCATTTCTACACGCTTATTTTATTGTATGTTGTAACAGAATTAGCGTGTCTAACACTGTTACAGATTAGATAAATAAAACCAATATAAATATCTGTTAATAAACGTGCAGGTAATCGTTTTTGTTAACATACATTTACACCATTTTATTAAAATATATATCGTATAAAACTGAGGTTTTCTTTATATTTTTACTAAATTTTCCTATATTTTCTAAAATTTTCTACATTTGTTTTCTTACTATTTTATATTCATCATTTGACTGATAATATGGGCATGTTGCTCTTTCATTACTTATAAGACGCATATAGTCATCTTCATCCATATTAACAACACATTCATAGCATTCGTACTCATCATCGTAAACATAATTATTGCAGCTATCACAATCTCTCATTTTTTATAATCACTCCTATCATTTTTTACTGATTACCACATCTTATTATAAGTGAAATAAGTACCTTTTACAACAGTAACATTTTTTTACAAAAAACATTGCTATTTTTGTTGTAATATTTTATAATGAAACGGTATATAAAAGTTAAACAACTTAGAGATGTTTTTTTCGTATGAGTTAAGGAGATTTTTTATGGAACACGATAAGAAAAGAGTGGCGATTGTATCAACAATATTTGTTCTGCTGTTGATTACTGGTCTTGCATCGGCCAGCATAAGTCAGAGAATTGCAAAACCATTACCATACATAAGCCAGAGCAATGACACTGGAAGTAATAGTTTTTCTTTAAATCCTCTCGCAACAAGAACTACCGCTTCAAAAATATCAGCAAAGGGTGATGATTTAATATTATCATTTGCAAAACTCGAGAATAATGAGCAGAATATAATTTATAGTCCGTTGGCTGTAAAATATGCTTTATGTATGCTTAATGATGGAACTTCAGGAACAACTAAAAAAGAACTTAATGACAAAGCAGGCACATTATCCCCTCCCGTTTATGGCGATGTTGAAGATCACATTTCATTTTTTAATACAATGTTTATAAATGATACATTTAATAATCATATAAACACAGAATTTAGTGATAAAATAACATCTTCATATAATGGTGATATAATATATGATTCTTTTATGAATTCATTGAACATCAACAACTTAGTAAAAGATAATACTCTGGGATTAATTAACGATATA
>JAILNW010000393.1 GCA_024691145.1 Lachnospiraceae bacterium | reverse complement strand
TATGTATATAGTACAGCTTCAAAGCATCTTCATGATAAAATGCTTGATGACACTCTTAATAATTATAATAGTGATTGTCTGGGCAATAAGTTTAGTCATAGATCAGGAAGATGCACTGAATATGAAAAAGATGACGGAGTTAAGATATATACTGATAACTGGGATGCATTTTTAATTACTGATGATAAGACTATGATATGCATATCTGGGCTTTATGAAAAGAATTTAGATTATAGTGAATTGTTTGATTATGTAAGAGAATTGTTAAAGAAGTATTAGAATAAAAAATTAACAAGCCATGTACAATGAGTATTCAATGTACATGGCTTGTTTTTGCATAAGTTCTTTATGGTAATTATTTAGTAGTTATCTTACCGTTTTTGTAGCAATATGTTCCGATACCAAAAGTGTAATTAGCACCATTATTGCTGTCCCAGTTATTATAGCCATCGTTGAAGCATGCTGTAAGTGAACTTGCATCATTCATATCTATTGTTATTTTATGTGTATATCCACTTAACTCAGAAGTTTTCTCCATATTAACACCAGGAACATTAGTCCAGTTTCCATTTATACAATAGTGAATATATGGATTGCTATAACCGCTATAGTAAATAGTAGTTGAAGTATTTTCCACACCAAGTCTCTTTATAGTACCATTGCTGTATGTGTATTCACCAAGAGAGAATGTGTAGTTTCTTCCATTGTTGCTATCCCAGTTGTTATTACCATCGTTAAAGCATGCTGTAAGGCTAGAAGTTCCTTCAGGTAATTCAATAACAGCTTTATGAGTGTAACCTGTAACCTCAGTTGAAGGCGTCATTGCGATACCAGGAACATTAGTCCAGTTTCCATTTACATTATAGTGCATATATGGCGTGCTGAAGCCCTTGTAGTAAATAGTAACTGTATTGTTAGCAGGTAATTCTTTTACAACATAGTCTAATGTATAATCAGCAGTTTTATCTCCTGCAACAAATGTAATGTTAATCTTATAATTACCAGCTTTGTCAGGTGTCCATATCATCCTCTCTGTGTCAGTATAGATATTTTCTCTGTATTCACCAGTTTCATTAGTGTCAGTATTTACAATGCTGTAAGTAATATAATTACTATCATTAACAGTTTCATTTACTCTGTTTACATCAAAGTAAATTGAGTCACCAACCTTTGCTGGTGAAGCAATACTAGGAACAACACTGTCTATATACAGGTCATTATTTACTTTTTTGTAAACCTCGTAGTCAAAAGTATATGTATCTGAACCAGTTTTATATGAGTTGATAGTACATTCAATAGTATACTTTCCAGCCTTAGCAGGTGTCCATGTTACATCATCATAATAGTTACTAAGGTTTTCAACCTCATTTGTAGCTTTGTTAGTTATTTTAAAGTATCTTGTATTAGGGAATCTGTATGAACGTTCATAACTTGTTTTAGTTGTGAATGTAACAGTTTCTCCTTCATATATTTTGCCGCTAGGGTTAACAGTTATATCGTCAATTGTAAATTTATGTACTGTATATTGTTTTTCCTTGTATGCTGTTGCTCCCGATTCATCAGTAGCTTTCAGATAGAAAGTAATATTTCCAGAAGCATAAGGCATTGTAACAGTTGGTGCATAGTTGTTTGAACCATTATATAAAGCAACTTTATCACCGTTTTCATTAATATAACCAAGCTCTATTGTATATGATTTTTCAGAGTTAATATCAGCGTGAAGGTAAGTATAGTCCTGCATAACTAAGTCATCACTTGAAAATGAAAAATCATTTATCATAAATGTAAGGTCATCTGTAATTATTTTAAATTTGCTCCAGTAAGTATTTTCAGCAAGAACTTTATTATCTTTTATAACTCTGATTACAATAGTATATGTGTCCAACTTATTTGGTTTCCATGTTACAGAAGAATTTTTTACTGTGCCTATTACTTCTTCGTTTCCATTGCTGTCTATTGCTATAGCAACAACTTCTCCGTTAACTGGAACATATCTAACATCAGCATTGAAAGTTATATTTTTACCCTTTCTCTGTGGTGTTGATAAGTCGCAAGAAATGTATGAAATAACTGGCTGTTCTACATCAAAGTTATAAATATATTTTCTAATCTGATTTCCATTGTTATCTTTAACATCTGCAAAGAGATGATATAATCCAGAAGTATTAAATGTAACACTTGCATTATCATTTGCAGAATAATCAGCTATAATAGTTTCTGTACCTTGTGCTTTATCTATATAACCAAATCTGTACATTGCACTATCATTAGTTCCATATGCTTTAGCTGAAAGAGTAATATTTTCTCCTACCTTCAAAACTCCATATTTATTAGTTTTTAAGACAGCATCAAACTTATCTGTAGTTGTACCTTCACTTATCTTAGTAATATTTCCTTGTTTGTAAGTATATACACCTTTTTCAAATCTGTAATTGTTGCCATTAGCGCTATCCCAGTTATTATTGCCATCGTTAAAACATACTGTAACACCATCTGCCTTGTTAAGCTCTATTACTGCTTTATGTGTAAATCCTGACATTTCTGATGTTTTTTCCATTGCAATACCAGGAACATTAGTCCAGTTACCACCATCTACACAGTAATGTATATAAGGATTAGAATATCCAGCATAATAAATAACTGTTTCATCTCCGCTACTTACATCAACAAGATTTATATCAATATCCTTTATCTCATTTGTAAATATAGTATCTGCTTTAAGTTTATCTCTATACTGCTTTTTTGTTTCCTTGTCTACAATCTTAACATTGCTTATAGTTACATCGGTTTCAAGACTATTAAAATCAACTCTCATTTTCCACTCATAGTTTTTTAGGTTAGATGAATTAACATCTGCTATTACATTATTAAGAGGATAAACTAAAGTGGCAGTGTATTTTCCATTTGATAATTTTGAACCTACATTTTCAAAGTTATACATTGTATAGCTATAGTCATCTTGTCCGTTTGAAGCACAAAGGGAACTGTTATCAGGATTAACTAAAATCTCATTACTGCTAATATCAAACTGGATATACTGATTAGTAGTAACATTTGTTGGTATATAGCCCATAATCTCACTGAAAGGATATGCCTTTGATGGTGATAATGTTATTGCGGAGTTCTCAGATACACTTGATAAAAGGTTCATGGCATCATATGATACCCAGAGGAATCCTTTGTTACCCCAGCCTGTACCCCATGAGTTTGCTATTTTAAAAGCACCCATCTCACCGATTTCTTTTTCGCCATTTTTATTAATATCTACCCAGATATTATCGTCATATCCAACAAGAGTCATACGGTGTGAACCGCCAGTTTTATTGTCACATCTTGCACAAATAATGTCTCCTTTATACTTTTTGTTAGAAGTTCCTTTGTAGATATCATCTGATGAGTTATAATCTATTTTGTAATTATATGAATAGGCATATACATCAGTAGAGAAAGTTAATAGTTCACCATTATCAAGGGCAGTTTTTATCGGTATTAACTGTTCATCATCTGGTGATAAGATGTCACTTCCTAATATATTCGGAATTGTATAAATTCCACCAATTCTGTGATTTATAGCTTCAGTTTGTATTGCTTCTGTACCATATACATTTAGTCTAGGGTATGTACCATCATCATATAAATCCTGATCTGTATTAATTGGTATATCAGATACATGCACGGCACCTTTTTCTATTAACAACTTTGCTATAGGTTGTGGATTCATTGAACACTGGGTAAATGACCACATTGGTGAGAATACATTTTCATCACCTTTTGATTCTATATCGTGCTGTTTGTTGTATGTATATGTAAACTGATAATAAACATTGGCAAAACTACAGCATGAACCAACAGAACCCTGTGTTAATACAGGTGGAAAATATTTAGATTTACTGTTATCTACAGAAGATGATAAAGTTGTATCTAATTCAGCATCTTTTTCCTGCTTTTCTTTTACATCTTCATCATTATAAACTTCATCGAGCTCCCCATCTTCCGTTAAATCATAATAATCTTCTGCGTTGTTAATAACTACAGCATTCTCATTAAACCAGGCTTCATCTTCCATAGAAGGTGCTTCAAGACCTGTTGCATAGACCTCGTTGAAATTAGAGGCTTTACTTTGAGCCGACTTAGTGTAGATACCATATCCTGCACCAACTGCAACGAGAGCAGCAAGAGTCAGACCAATTATGCTTTTTTTGGTAAAAAGTTTCTTCTTACTCATTTTAAAAATATCTCCTTTTAATATTAAATTAGATTTTTAAACCCAGCTAACATGATACTCTCCAAAAATATCATTG
Organism: Lachnospiraceae bacterium; assembly: GCA_024691145.1. Lineage (GTDB taxonomy): Bacteria > Bacillota > Clostridia > Lachnospirales > Lachnospiraceae > JAILNW01. Next base: position 111 of record JAILNW010000393.1, on the reverse strand, counting down.
TCAAATTTGAAAATATGTTAAAAATTATGCAATTTAACTTTGAAATTAAAAAAATAAAATACAACCATTTTTTTAACTATGGGAAAAGTTACTAGAAATGGTTGTATTTTA
>JAILNW010000408.1 GCA_024691145.1 Lachnospiraceae bacterium | reverse complement strand
TGGTTCATTATTAAGAATGAATCGTTCAATACAAGCAGAAGGTGCTTTCGGTATAATAAAATATGACCGTTGGTATAAACGTATTGTCAGAAAAGGACTTGATTCAGTAAAACTAGAACTTTTTGTGGTTTAAGGGGCATTATGCCCTTTTCTACTGTTTGCAGATGTGATAATACAAAAAGAAGGACTGTGAAGTCCTAGGAATATTTATTTTCCTAGGACTTCACAGCCCCTTTGTTATATCATTATTATTTAGTATCTAACGATTCCATCATATTCCATTATAGAAACATTATCTAAAATCTCAACATTCTTTAATTCATCAAGAACTTTGTTCTGGTCTTTTGCTCTGAATTCGATAATCATATCAAGACCTCTCTTTGTATAGTTCTTAGACTTAATGATATACTTCTTAGTATTAGCCTTTACAATCTCTTCAACAGTCTTGTCTGCATCTTTATTCTTGCTGTTAATAACAAGTATGTAAGGAGTCTTTCTTGTAGGAAGAATCTCAAATAATAATAATCCAATTGAAATTACTATGCAAAGAATTGCTCCTAATCCAACAAGTCCTGCACCACAAATAATACCTTCTGAAACAGCCCAGAAGAGAAATAATAAATCAAGTGGTTCCTTAATTGCAGTTCTGAATCTTACTATAGATAAGGCACCAACCATACCAAGTGAAATAACAAGGCTTGATCTTAATGCAAGAATAATTGCTGTTATAATAAGTGGCATTAAAGCAAGTGTAAGGCAGTAGCTCTTTGAGAAGAAATAACTCTTTGCGCTTAACACATATACCACATAAATAAATACTCCTATAATAAATGCAAGTCCCATAGCCATTACTGTGTTAGCTAAAGGCATCTCTCCTGTAGATAATATTGTTTCTAAAATTTTCTCCATATTCATTTTATTTTCATATCCTTTCTTATTAACTATAAATACTATATTAATTTGCCTTTACACAGCTAAGATAAAACTTTGAAAATGATGTACGTTTTAAAGTTTTAATCTCCATAGCCTGTGCGATATATGCTGGCAAAAACTCATCATATTTTACTTCAAGTACGTGCTGTCCAGTCTCAAGAAGTGGTGTAAGAGGAATCTTGTCCTCCAGAAAATCACTTATATGATTTGAATATGATATATTCTTATCAAAAGTAATTCTTACATTACCAACTGGCTCAACATAAGCGCATCTTTCATACTCAATAATAATTCGAGGTCTAAGTAACCTTGTACTCATCTCATAATACATATGTTTTAGTGGAAGCGGCATGTCCTCTCTAAACTCTGGTATCTCACCATACATTAGCTTCTCACATTCCTCCAAAGTCAGCTTGCAGGATTCCTTCCTTGTCTTTCCATGAACCTTGTATTTAACTTCAAGCTGAATACGTGACTTAACATCATCATAAACCCTTATTCTGAATTTACGTCTGTTTCTAACCCCTGCATCATTATCATAAAATGCTGTATTAAAATAATCATCAAAGTATAAACTTCTTATTCGATACTCATTATTATCTCCTGCATGCTCGTCAAATCTCATGCAATGGCTTAAACGCTCCTTAATAATATTCCACTCTAGTTCAGAACAGTTATACTTTATCTCGTTACGAAATTCCAACTGATTCCCTCCAATCCGACAGATAATTATTTATTATAATACTCATCTAAAAATTCAAGTCTCTTTTGCATAAATGTCGTTATCTCATCTAAATCTTCATTATGATATCCCTTAGGCCATCTTTCTGTATCTCTCTCTACTGCATGGGAATCATTAATCTGGTTATACATACTTGTAATCTCCTTATTTACATTGGAATCACTCAGTGTGTCCTTTCTTAATTCCTTCCATCTTGCCTGTAAAGATTTCTTTATAGTACCATCCTTGTCATCTCTCTTTAGTCTGTCCATAACACCATTTTCCTGAATGTCATTGAAGCCTTTTTCTTTGAAATATGCATACTTTATAAATTCTTCCTTTGGAAATGTCATATCATTATGCCACATAAGTCCAAGTGTAAGATCAAGATCCCAAGGAATCATCTTCATGTTCTTATTATCATCATCCCAGAGAAGGAACATATTCTTCCATGAATTATCCACAGCACAAAGTGTCTGCAATAATATATCATAGTCAATACAATTATCAATATCCATCATCTCTGTAAGACTTTCATACTCTCCCGTATCCATACCATAAATAAGATCAACAAAATCATAAAGCTTATCATACTCATATCCGCTCTTTAAAGTCTTTGGGAACTTCATCTCCATAACCCCGCAGGAAAGCTTGTATTCTCTTGCTTTCTTTATCTCTTCAAGGGTAGGCCACTCATCAATACCCAACGAAACGAAGAATAAAGAATCCTGTGTTTTATTATCATTAACAAGTCCCATAGTATCCTCGTCCATAATCTCTGTAAGTCCGTAAAGTCCAAAATATTCATTATTTATAAAAACTTCAACGTACTTATAATCAGCATAGTACGAAGACTCCTCACTCTTAGAAGAAGCTGCTATCTGCTTCCATAATCCAAGAGAATACCTGTCTCTCATCTTACTTCCATCTTCGTACATGGAATTAAGGGCATATTTACTATTCTCTCTCATTCCAAGCAAAGAGTAATTAGTTTCATCAAGCTCATTATCCATTAATTGTAATGTATATGACTTCTTATCATAATTAAGACTCGAGGCACCTCTTACTTGGTACTTTGAATTATACTCACTAATGCCGTACTCTGCACTGCTCATTACAGTCTTGGCGTAAATATACTTATACTCTATAACAGGTTCATCCATTAACGAAATATTCATTACTGGAATATCCGTTATCTTTATATTGCATACAGCATACTCATCATCATTACATGCTAAAACTCTTATATCCTTATCTTTCTTAAGGCATTCCTTTAAATTCCTGTCAGATACATCGGTATCAACATATATATCTTCATAATCACTTTTTATAATTATATCTGATAAATCGTATCCATATTGAATAAAATAACACTTATTCTCCTTATCATATGGAACTTCAATATCATCTATAAATATGCCAAGATTTGCTTTTTTGTTAAAATTTCTTTCTTTCTCTAATTCATCACAATGTTCACTAACATCAATATCTTTAAGACTCTTTTTATAATAATCTTCATGTTCATTAAAACTTGATAAAGAACATGAAGATTATTATAAAAAGAGTC
>JAILNW010000403.1 GCA_024691145.1 Lachnospiraceae bacterium | reverse complement strand
GGTTGCAGCAAAGACAACTAAGAAGGAATATAAGAATGCTTATAAGCTTTTTGGAGCATCACTTATTTTTGCAACTATTTCTGGTGGTGTTATGGCTACCATTATATTTATATTTGCAAAGGATTTATCAATGATGCTTTTTAATACACCATATTGTGCATTACCTTTAAGAATACTTGCACCAACCATATTCCTATGTGCTTTAATGGGAGTATTCAGAGGATACTTTCAGGGAAACAGTACAATGATACCTACAGCAATATCACAGCTTATAGAGCAGATTATTAATGCTATAGTAAGCGTTGTTGCCACATATACATTTATTAAGTATTCAGTACAGGATAGTTTTTATGCTATTTGTGATTCGTCAAAATCCTGGGGAGCAGGAGGCGGTACTTTAGGAACTTGTCTTGGAGCTCTTTCAGGTCTTATAGTTTTATTAGTTATATTTATGATTAATAAAACAAAGATAAATGAAAAAGTATCTGGTGACACAAACAGTGAGACAGATTCATATAAAGATATTTATAAAGTTATGTTTTTAACTATACTTCCAGTTATATTAGGACAGATACTTTATAATCTGAACTCTATCGTAGATAGAACATGTTTTAGCCATCTTGTTCCAGGAGACAGCAGACTAAAACAACTGAACCTTGGAAGATATGGAAAGTATTATTTATTGATTAGTATACCTATAGCTGTTGCAACAGCTCTTGGTAATTCAATTATACCAACAATTGTAAAGGAGCATGTTAATGGAAACAAGGAAGGTCTTCGCAATAAGATAAATGTTGCCATTAAGTTTAATATGCTTATAGCTATACCTTCTGCAGTTGGACTTTCTGTTTTAGGAAAGTATATAATTGAATCATTATTTCCAGGTACACATCCTATGGTTGCAATATTTTTAATGTATGCATCCATAACAGTAGTATTTTATTCGTTGTCTACTACAAGTAATGCGGTGCTTCAGGGAATCGGCCTAATGAGATATCCTTTGATACATTCAGCCATATCTTTTGTACTGCATCTTATTGTTGTTGTTATATTGTTAAAAACAGGATTTGGAATAGATTCCATTGTAATTGGTAATGCTGTATTTGCATTTTTTGTATGTGTATTTAACAGCAGGAAGATTGCAAAAACCGTTGATTATAAGCAGGAAATCAAGAAGACATTTGTTATACCATTTGTATGTTCTTTGATTATGGGTGTATTTGCCTTTGTGGTTGCAGCTGTTTTAAACAGTTTTAATACTAATAACAGTACAAATGTTACAAGAGTTATTACACTTGTTGCACTTTTTGTTGCAGTAATTGTATATTTTGTTGCAATGGTAGCTTTTAAGGGACTTACTGAGAATGAAATTAAGAGATTTCCTATGGGAAGCAAGCTTGTAATGGCTATGAAGAAAGTTAAACTTATGTAGTTTATGTATAATCTTTGTTTTTATGGGTATCATATCCTGTAAAGGACAAAGGTGGTACATTTTATGAGAAGATATTATTATTACATTTTTTCTGGAATAATGGTTATTGCAACTATTCTTACTATAGCATATTATTATATGTTTTTAAATTATGTTAAGGATGCAGAGGATAAGATAAATAACGATATTGAATTATTAAAAAATTCCAAGATGGAAGTTGAAGCAAAAAAAGGTGCTCTTTCATTTGATACAGAAGAAGAAAGTAATAATGATTATGAGTTTTATATAACAGCCTTAGATAATCATGTTGTTGTATTTTATAACGATTGTAAAACAATTTATGAAGATACATTAATAGATTTAAACAGTATTCCAGTATGGGAACGAGAGAATGTTATTAATGGTATCTGGGTTCAGGATAAAGATGAACTTGCGGGAATACTTGAAGGTTATTCCAGCTAGTAAGAAGGAGCTTATTATATGCTTTATGATGTAATTATTATTGGAAGTGGTGCAGCAGGTCTTATGGCTGCCATAAGTGCATTAAATACCAGTAAACATGTACTTATTCTGGATAAAAACCAGAAGGCAGGAAGAAAGATAAGTGCATCAGGTAATGGAAAGTGTAATTTTACCAACATGGTGATGGGGGAAGAATACTATAATGGAGAGTCATCATTTGTAAGCAGTGTTTTAAAGCAGTTCAATGAAAAAGATACTATAGAATTGTTCAGAAAAATTGGTATTTATCCTAAGATAAAAAACAATTATGTATATCCATATAGTGAGCAGGCAGCAAGTGTTGTTGCCTGTCTTGTAAGTAAAGTTGTATATGGCGGGGGAATTATTAAGTTTGATGAATATGTAACAGATATAAAGAAGGAAGAAGATATATTTTATATAAAGACAAGTTCTGGAGAGTACGCTTCCTATAGGCTTATTATTGCTACAGGTGGAGTATCTTATTCGCAACTTGGGGCTGATGGCGCTATGCTGGATATTATAGAAGGTATGGGACATCATATTGTTAAACCTTTAAAGGGGCTTGTTGGACTTATTTGCAAGAAGAATGTTTTTAGAAATGTTTCCGGAGTAAGGGTTAATGCTAATATAGCGTTAGAAATAGCAAGTGTTAATAAAAAGCCTATAAAGGTTAAGAACAGTGGAGAAGTAATTTTTAATGAAAGCGGAATATCAGGTATACCTATTATGCAGATAAGCAGGTATGCTTCAAAGGCTCTTGATGAAGGAAGAAAGGTTAAGGTATATATAGACTTTATACCAGAACTTGAAGAAGAGGAACTATATGCATTGTTAAAAGAGAGAAGAAACAATATGAATGTGGTTTCAATATACGAACTTCTTATTGGGCTTATAAATAATAAATTAGCAGGTTTTCTAGACAGGGAAAAACTTGATATTAATAATGATAAGAATTTATTACATATGGCAAAGTATATAAAGAGATTTGCAATTCCTATTACACAGACCAATGGCTGGGATAATGCCCAGGTTATGGCTGGCGGAATAGATACAAGTGAGATAGACAGTGATATGCAGTCAAAGATTGTGGAGGGACTTTATTTTGCCGGAGAGATTATGGATGTAGATGGAACATGTGGAGGATATAATCTTCAGTGGGCATGGTCTACAGGGTTTATAGCAGGTAAGAATGCAGTAAAAATGGAAAGAGGTTTAGACTGATGTTAAGACTAAATCAGATAAAACTTGATATATCTCATAATGAGGAGGATCTTTTAAAGGCAATAGCAGATAATCTTAAAGTAAAACAAAGCAAGGTTAAATCATATAAGATTATAAAGAAGTCCGTTGATGCAAGAAAAGATAATGTAAAGTATGTTTATTGTATTGATGCAGAAGTTTTTGATGAAGATAAGATTTTACAAAGGTTACATAAAAAAGATATAATGAAGTCAGAATATAAAGAATATGTTCTGCCTATGCCTGGGAATGAAAAGTCAGATAAGAGAATAATTATTGCAGGTTTTGGTCCTGCAGGAATTTTTTGTGCATATGCACTGGCATTAAGAGGATATAAGCCTGTTGTTATTGAACGTGGGGCTGATGTTGATACAAGAAAAAGCATAGTTAATCGCTTTTTTACAGCAGGGGAGCTTAATACAGAATGTAATGTTCAGTTTGGCGAAGGTGGTGCAGGTACTTTTTCTGATGGTAAGCTTAACACACTTATAAAGGATAAAGAGGGCAGAGGAAAGTTTGTACTTGAAACTTTTGTTAAGTTTGGAGCTAATCCAGAGATAACATATATTAATAAGCCTCATATAGGAACAGATGTACTTTCGGATATTGTAAAGAATATGCGTAAGGAGATTATTAATCTTGGAGGAGAAGTAAGATTTAATTCAAAACTATCTGAGATACATTCTAGTAATGGACATATTGAGGCAGTTACTGTTGTTTGTGATGGCAATAAATATGATATTGAAACTGATACACTGGTACTTGCAATAGGACATAGTGCAAGAGATACATTTTATATGCTTAAGGATGAGAATCTTAACATGGAAAGCAAGGCATTTGCTGTAGGTGTAAGAATAGAACATAATCAGAAGATGATCCAGGAATATATGTATAAGTCGTATGCTGATAAGCTTCCTGCTGCCGATTATAAGGTAACTTATCAGGCAGGAAACGGAAGAGGTGTATATTCATTTTGCATGTGCCCTGGAGGATATGTTGTGAATGCCTCATCTGAGAAGGAAATGCTTGCTATTAATGGCATGAGTTATAGCAAAAGAGATGGAATTAATGCAAACAGTGCCATGGTTGTTACCGTTAATCCAGAGGATTATGGTGGAAGCGGACCTCTCAGCGGAGTTGAGTTTCAGAGAAAATTAGAGAGGCTTGCATACAGGGAATGTAATGGAAAGGTTGTTGTGCAGCTTTTTGATGATTATGTAAATAACAGGATTTCAAAGGATTTTGGAAGCATTATGCCTCAGATAAAGGGTGAATATGGATTTGGCAATATTAATAATATTCTGCCCGAATTTATAAATGTTTCTTTGAAGGAAGGCATAAAGGCATGTAATCAGAGAATACCTGGATTTGCTGCTGATGATGCTGTACTTAGTGGTGTAGAGTCTAGAACATCATCTCCTGTAAGAATTAACAGGGATGAGTTATATGAAAGCAATATAAAGGGTATATACCCCTGTGGTGAGGGAGCAGGTTATGCAGGAGGTATTACATCAGCTGCCATTGATGGATTAAAGGTGGCAGAGAAAATTATTGAAAGAAGGGCTGTTTAAAGTGAAAGAACATAGAGATTTACTTAAGGATAAAAAGAGAATTGTTATAAAACTTGGTACAACAACTATTACTCATGCTGAAACAGGGAAAATTAATCTTTCTAAGCTTGAAAAACTTGTAAGAATTGTTACGGATCTTAATAATAGCGGAAAAGAAGTTGTAGTAGTATCATCAGGTGCTATAGCTGTAGGAAGAATTGCACTGGGGTTAGCTGAAAAACCTAAGAGAAAGGCCTTGAAACAGGCATGTGCTGCAATTGGACAGGCTAAACTTATGATGGTTTATCAGAAACTTTTTTCTGAATATAACCAGACTCCGGCACAGGTTCTTATTACGAAATATACAATAATTAATGATATAAGCAGGGAAAATGCTCATAATACTTTTCATGAATTATTAAATCTGGGAGTTATCCCAATTGTTAATGAGAATGATACAGTATCTACAGATGAGATAGAGTTACCACTGAATGATTCACATACATCAATTGCTTTTGGTGATAATGACTCTCTTTCTGCCATGGTTGCAGCTTTAATAGATGCTGATTTGCTTATTTTATTATCTGATATAGATGGACTTTACACAAATGATCCTAATAAAGATGAAAATGCAAAGTTTATTGAGTATGTTCCTAATCTTGACAGCCATATTGCTGATATGGCTAAGGGAAGTTCTAATGACTTTGGTACAGGCGGAATGATTACAAAGATTACTGCAGCAAGAATAGCAACAGACAGCGGAGCTGATATGGTAATAGCTAACGGAGAAGATATAAGTAATATTAATAAGATTTTATCTGGTAAAAATATCGGAACACTTTTCGCTGCAAACAGAAAAGAAAACTTTGAACTTATCGATTACATTGTGTAGAATAGTCGTATAGTTACTATTCACGAAACTTCCCCAAGCAGGTCGCAGACCATCTGCTTCGCATATGTCGTTGCTGCGCAACTACGGCATAGAGATTTTTAAATAGCGAGCCCAATGCTAGCCTGTTTTTTCGATAGTACACACCTGAAAGCCTCGACGTAGCCCGCTACGCCTGCGTTTTCAGTTATGTACTCTAGAAAAAAACATTCGTCGCATTAGGCATTGCTATTTTGCAAACTCTATGCCTATCTGCGACTTTGGTGAAGTTCCTGCTTCACAGGTTTAGAATAATATGTTTTACAGCTTAACATGCAAGCATGTACGCTGTAATCATATTATTCTAATGGTGAATAGTCGTATAGTTACTATTCACGAAACTTCCCCAAGCAGGTCGCAGACCATCTGCTTCGCATATGTCGTTGCTACGCAACTTCTGTCTGCGACTTTGGTGAAGTTCCTGCTTCACAGGTTTAGAATAATATGTTTTACAGCTTAACATGCAAGCATGTACGCTGTAATCATATTATTCTAAATCGTGAATAGTAACTAATGTTTAAAAAAGTATTGATAAATGGGAAAAAATTGGATATAATTTCAATTGTGGACCAATAATGGACATAATTTTATAGCTGAGGTGAATTATTTGGGAAATTATTGCTTAAAGGGACAAGAGGGAAGTATAGACATAAGGGATATTGAAACATTTGAGGATAAATTAACTTGTTCTAATAATACATTAATGTGGCTTCAGGTTAAAAGCGGGCCTTTTGCAGGTGGTGCACGCATTGATGTATGCCTTGAGGAATTAAGAGAATTCTCTCTTAATCTCAAGAATATGTATGAATGCCTTAGCGGGGAAGCATTTATCAAGGAAGTGTATGGTGAATCATATTTAAGTTTTACTAGTATGAAAGGCGGACACATAAAGGTTTCGGGGATACTTGAGGATTGTGATTCTAATCAGAAACTGGATTTTGATTTTATCATAGACCAGACAATGCTTAGAGATTTTGCATATGATATGTATAAGGAATATGCTTTGCTTAGCGTATGAATTTAGAATATCAGGCATAAAAGGAAAAGAATATGAGTGAAAGTATAAAGGAAATTAAGTTAAAACTTGAAAAAGCATATGAAGAGAATATGCCACAGATAGCAGATGCCTATAGAAATGATGAAAGAGCAGGTGTTATAAGTGCATTAAAGTCATATGATAATAAAGTTTTGAAGTTGAAAAAAGAATATGAGCGAATTGATGGCATGAAGGCATATGAGAGACAGTATGGCGAGTATTCTTACATATGTGGTATTGATGAAGTTGGAAGAGGTCCTCTTGCAGGACCAGTTGTTGCAGCAGCAGTTATATTAAAAAAGGATTGTAATATACTATATATTAATGATTCCAAACAGCTTAGTGAGAAAAAAAGAGAGGAATTATATGATATAATTATTAATGAGGCAGTTGACTATGGGATAGGCATTGTTGACTGGAATGTAATAGATGAGATTAATATATTACAGGCTACATACAGAGCAATGAGAGAGGCTATTAGTTCTTTAAAGGTAAAGCCGGATATTTTGCTTAATGATGCTGTAACTATTCCTGATGTTGATAAAAGCATCAGACAGGTGCCTATTATAAAAGGCGATGCTAAAAGTATCTCTATTGCAGCAGCGAGTATAGTTGCTAAAGTAACGAGAGACAGAATGATGGTAGAATATGCAAAGACATATCCATATTATGAGTTTGAAAGCAATAAAGGATATGGGTCTGCTAATCATCTTGCAGCACTTAAGAAGTATGGTATGTGTTCTATACATAGAAGGAGCTTTATATCTGAGGACAAACTATAACCTTTTAACGGAGGAATTATATGGAAGAAGATAACAGACAGATTGAATTTAATGGAAAAAAGATTGTATTAAATAAAAGCAGGCAGGCTGTTGCACTTGCATATAATCCTGGAGAAAGAGCGCCTAAGATTATTGCAAAAGGCAAAGGACATGTTGCCGAAAAGATATTAGATAAAGCAAAAGAGGAGAATATACCTATACATCAGGATGAAAAACTTGCAGAGAGCCTTTCTAATATAGAATTAGGAGATTATATACCTCCTGAATTATATGAAGTGGTGGCTGAGGTTTTAGTTTATGTTGATGATATGGACAGGATAAAATCGAAGTTAAAGTAGTTAAAGGGGATGTAGATGTGATTAATACAAAGACTATAGGAGATATATACGAAGAAAAAGCTGCAGAATATCTTATAAACAAAGGTTATAGTATTGTAAAAAGAAATTACAGATATAAGTATGGTGAGATAGATATT
>JAILNW010000314.1 GCA_024691145.1 Lachnospiraceae bacterium | reverse complement strand
AACCTGTTACTTAACATCATTAATCCCTTCCACAAATAATTAGTCCCTTGACCATATTGCAAGGAGTCTTCCATTTTCTATATCAATTACCGCTTCATTTTCAGTTATCTCATTACTTATACCAAGTGTGGTATCCTTTATAAGCCTGAAATTTTTAAGTGGATATTTTACACCTTCTAAGTTCTTTATATCAGCATAACTGTCATAGGCTATTAAAGATAAATATTTATTGTAATACTCATCTTTTTTCAATAATAATGCCTTTCCTGTATTATTTCCAATCATGCTTACCTTATTATACTCATCAAATATTGTAACAGAGATATTTTTATCATACCCCATTGCAAGAAGTGCTATATTCCCCATTAAATGGTCTATTCTGCCTCCTGTTGCGCCATAGATATGTATTATATCAGCTCCATTATCAATTGCTGTTAAAAGCGCAATTTCAGAGTCTGTAAAGTCCTTCTCAGGATTAAACTCTCTGATAACTGTTTTGCCATTTTTATATTCATTAAGTACATCTTTATTAACAGTATCAAAATCTCCAACTACAATATCTGGCACTATATTAAGTTCTTTTATAGTTTCAAGTCCTGCATCAGCCACTATATAGCAAGTATTATCTTTATTATACTGTTTAAATCTTTGTTTTAGAAATTCAGTATTTCTGTGTCCTCCAAGTATTATTACACCTGTCATATCAGTTTACCTTTACACTATCAAATGCTTTAAAGTTCTCTTCCATATTTCCGCCAAATATAGCAGAACCAGCTACTATTACATTTGCTCCTGCGTCTAATACCATTTTAACGTTATCTGGCTTTATTCCACCATCAACTTCTATATCAACATTTAATTTCTTATCATCTATCAATTTCTTAAGCTGTCTTATCTTCTCTGTAGATGAAGGAATGTAACTTTGTCCTCCAAATCCAGGATTAACGCTCATTATAAGCACCATATCTACATCTGTAAGAACATAATCAAGAGCACTAAGAGGTGTTGCGGGATTTAAAGCTACTGCTGCCTTTATTCCGTATTCCTTTATCTTATTAATTGTTCTGTTAAGGTGCTTTGTGGATTCTGCATGTACAGTAATTATATCTGCACCAGCCTTAACAAAGTCCTCAATATATCTGTCTGGCTCTTCTATCATAAGATGAACGTCAAAAATTCGTTTAGTTAAAGGTCTTATTGACTTCATAACTGGCATTCCAAATGATATGCTGGGTACAAATAATCCATCCATTACGTCTATATGAACATATTCTGCCCCAAGATCATCTATCTTCTTTACTTCCTCCCCTAATTTTCCAAAATCAGCTGACAATATAGATGGAGCCAATATATATTCTCTCATAATTATCTTCCTTTCGTAATTAATATCTTTTTATATCTTTTAATTCCTCATACATTAGTACATAATTATCATATCTTGTTTTACTTATCTTGCCCTGATTTACCGCATCTTTAACCGCACATTTTGGCTCATTTATATGAATACAGCCTTGAAACTTGCAGTTTCCTTCATAATCATTAAACTCAATAAAATAGCTTTTAAGTTCTTCTCTTTCAAAATCATTAATATAAAGGGAACTAAATCCTGGTGTATCCATTATATATGTATTATGACCTATCATAAATAGTTCTGAATGTCTTGTGGTATGTTTTCCTCTGTCTATCTTATCACTAATATTACCTGTCTGAACATTTGCTTCAGGAGTAACCATATTGATAATTGACGATTTTCCAACTCCTGAAGGACCTGCAAGTACTGTAGTTTTATTCTTTAATAATTCATTAATCTCATCAATTCCCTGATTATTAATGGCACTTGCACATACCACCTTGTATCCACAGTTTTCATATGTATCTCTTAGAAGTGCAATCTCATGTTCTTTTACTATGTCCTGCTTGTTAAAACAAACAACACATTCTACCCCATGTTTCTGCATGGTAATAAGGAATCTGTCAAGAAGATTAAGATTTGGAGCCGGTTTTGCTGCTGCAAATATTACTATAGCCTGATCCACATTTGCAACTGCAGGTCTAATAAGTTCATTCTGTCTCTCAAGAATATTAACAAGATTACCTGTTAACTTCTCTTCATCTAAAATATCAATTTCAACCATATCCCCAACTAAAGGCTTTACCCCTTTTTTTCTGAATATCCCCTTTGCTTTACATTCAAAAATTCCTTTTTCTGTATTGACATAGTAAAATCCAGCTATGCCCTTTATTATCTTTCCATTCATTGAAAACCTCGCATATAATCACTGAAAATCGAGTAGGAAGAAAATTCCTACTCGATTACTCTATTATCATTATTAATATCTTTAATCCTCAGTTGGTGAAGATACTGACACGCTTGGTGAGAATGTAAGTATCTTATTATTTAATATAAACTCAACTGCAAAGTTTGACTTACTAAGACTTCCATTATCAGTTGTATATTCAAAGCTGTATGTTATACCGCCTGAAGCAAAATCTTTATAACTTGATGATATTGACTTTGTATCAATTGTAGTATTGCCCTGATATAACTTAATAGTTATATTACCACTTTCAGGACCATCACTTGTATCATTTTCATCATCAGGATTCTTAAATGGGTTAGTCTCTGAAGAAGATACATTTACATTAATCTTGTATGTATAATGTGTTACCTTCTTACCTTTACTTACAACAACATTTACACTTGAGCCTTCTGGTACAAGCATACCCTCTGATGTCTTCTGTTCACAAACCTGACCAGCAGGATATGAATCATTATATGTTTCATTAGCAGTACCTAATGATAACTTATTATCCTTAAGAGTTTTAATAGCCTGGTCAAGTGACTTTCCTACAAGGTTAGGCACTTTAACATTGACAACCTCTTTACCTGTGCTTACAAATACTTTAATTGAACTAAGAGAAGCTGATACTTCTGAGCCTCCCTCTGGCTCTGTTTTTATAACAAAACCTTCATCAACCTTATCATCTGCCTGCATTACATATTCAATCTGAATATCCTTAAATGTGCTCTTAAGTTTACTCTCGGCCTGTTCTTTCTGCATCTTTGATACATCTTCAAGTAAAACAGAATCATCACCAGTACTTACATATACATAAATCTCACTGCCCTTTGCAGCTTCCTCTCCTGCCTCTGGCTCCTGTCTTATAATATATCCCTCAGGTATAGTTTTTGAAGCTTCCTCTCTCTGTACAACAACAAAATCGTCTCCAGCTTTTGATACAGCATCTTCATACTTTCTGTTAATAAGTTTTGGAACCTGAACAACCTCATCATCTGGTGATAATGTTGGTTTTTCTGTCTTTTCAACATCACTAGTTGCCGATGGCACTTCTGAAGGTGTATTATTACTCTTGCCTGCTCCAGATAACATCTTTGCAAACATTATAACCAAAACAACCAATGCAACTAATACTACGATACCTATATAAAGCATCATCTTTTCCATCTTAGGAGGAACCTTCTCCTCTTCAGGATCAGACAATTCATCAGAATATCCATTCATCATACCACCATTCTGGTATCCATTAGGATCATACTCCTGATTCATCTGGTTCATTCCATTCTGGTCATATCCCTGATTCATCTGGTTCATTCCGCTTTGGTCATACCCCTGATTCATCTGGTTCATTCCGCTCTGGTCATATCCCTGATTCATCTGGTTCATTCCATTTGGATCAAATCCCTGATTCATGCCATTAGCATACATATTATTCTGCATCTCGCCACTTCTTATTGCATTAATATCATCATTAGATAATGCAATTGTTGGTGAATTAACTAACATATCATCAGTAGGAATAATTACAAAATCAACATTTGGTTCCATAATTGCATGCTTAAGATCTGATATAAGTTCAGCTGCTGACTGATATCTTCTCTCTGGTTTCTTCTGCATACACTTCTGGACTATTCTATCTATACTTATAAAAGGAGAACAAGCCTGAGTATGTATGGGCTACATCATGGGGTGTTTCTACCCGACTGATTGGTGCACTCATTATGACTCACTCTGATGATAACGGACTGGTATTGCCTCCACGTCTGGCTCCTATCCAGGTAGTCATCATTCCTATCGCCAACAAGCCCGAGCAGCTTGAGCAGGTTAACAAGGAGGTTACTCCTATCATCGAGGCTCTGCGCGCCAAAGGCATCAGTGTTAAGTTCGACGATGCTGACAACAAGCGTCCTGGATTTAAGTTTGCCGACTACGAGCTGAAGGGTGTTCCCGTACGTTTGGTTCTGGGTGCTCGCGACCTTGAGAACGGTACAATCGAGGTAATGCGCCGCGATACTTTGGAGAAAGAGACTCGCCCCATCGAGGGTATCACAGAGTACGTAGAGCAGCTGCTCGAGGATATCCAGCAGAATATCTTCAAGAAG
>JAILNW010000187.1 GCA_024691145.1 Lachnospiraceae bacterium | reverse complement strand
CTATTCTTGTAACTAAAACTAATAACTTTAAATGGAGTATTGGTAGTTTATTAAGAAGGGATTGATAACATGGCAACATTAAAAAAGATTATAAGGGATAAAAGGATTATAGCAATATCATTATGTACAATGATTGTACTTATGATAATCGGAATTGGTATTAAGTCAAAGGCATCCGGACTTGATGAGATGACTTATGATGTGGGCAATGATACCAAGGTTATATTAAAGCGCAGTTCATGGAAAAGTGGCAGTGATAGTTACTATCTTTATAATGTTGAGATAAAGAATAATGGAAGTAATGCTATAGATGGATGGAAGTTAAGCATAGACCTTAAAAAACAGGCATCAGTAGTTAATGACTGGTGTACAACAATTAAGTCATCTGGAACTACAATTAATGCAGAACCATTGTTCTATAATAAAAAGATTGAAAAGAACAGTTCCGTATCCTATGGATTTATTGTAAAAAGTGAGGAACATGATATTAGCAGTGTACTTGTTGCATTTAATGGATCAGAGGGTTCAGAAGAAAAGACGGATGTAACACAGGCACCAGCAACGCAGGCACCAGCCACAAAAGCACCAGCAACACAGGCACCAGCAACACAGGTGCCAGCAACACAGGTGCCAGCAACACAGACACCAGCAACACAGACACCGGCGACACAGGCACCTTCTTCAAATATGAAGAGTGCAAAAGAGATAGTTGCTTCTATAAAGATAGGCTGGAATCTTGGTAATACACTTGATTCTACATGTGACTGGATTAGTAATCCAACTGTAACTCAGTTTGAAACAGCATGGGGGAATCCTGTTACAACCAAGGCAATGATAACAGGCATTAAGAAAGCTGGATTTAATGCAATTCGTATTCCTGTTTCATGGGGACAGAAGATGAGTTCTGATTATACAGTAGATGAAGCATGGATGAATAGGGTAAATGAAGTTGTTGATTATGCAATTGATAATGATATGTATGTAATACTTAATACACATCATGATATAGACTGGCTTTATCCTGATAACAGCCATAAGGACAGTGCAAGCAAACAGCTTGAAAAACTCTGGATTCAGATAGCAACAAGATTTAATAAGTATGATAGTCATCTTATATTTGAAACAATGAATGAGCCTAGACTTAAGGATACATCATATGAGTGGACTGCGGGAACTAAAGAAGCCTGGGACGTTATAAATGTTTATAATAAGGTTGCAGTTGATGCCATAAGAAACACTGGCGGCAATAATAAAACAAGAGCCATTATGATACCTACATATGCAGCAAACTCAACAGATGAAGCAATGGCGGCACTTACAATACCAAATAATGATTCAAATATTATTATGTCAATACATGCTTATTCACCATATCAGTTTGCAATGGTTGTTGGAGGAACAGCAGAGTGGGGTTCTTCTTCAGACAAGCAGGAGATGGACAATCTTATGAGTAAGATTGCAGCTGCAGCAGCTAAAAAGGGAGTTCCTGTTATAATAGGCGAGTTTGGAACAATCAATAAGAGCAACACTTCAGCAAGAGCAGCACATGCAGCATACTTTAAACAGGCAGCTGCAAAACAGGGAATAGCCTGCTTCTGGTGGGATAATGGAGTTGAAACAGCAGGAGAAGGTGAATCATACAGTATATTTAACAGAAACAACTGCACTGTTTCAAATCAGGATATTGTTAATGCTTTAGTTAAATAGTTTAAAAGAAATATAAGACCACTGGATATGGGATTTCCAGTGGTCTTTTTATAAAGAATAGGTTTAAAAAAATGAATAAAAAGTTATTAGCAAAATGAATAGTATCAACAAAGCCCAAAGATAATAACAATGAGAAAAGTTATCTTCGGGCTTTGTCGATTAATATATTTAATAGGAGCTCAAAAATTAGAGAATTTCTGCTAATTAATCTTTGAAGGCATATAAAATAAACCCTCAAACTTCATATTGGAAATTAAAACGTTTATTTAACTTCCCTATACTTATATTATACTTATTAACCTAAAGCGAACCTAAAGGTTACTTTAAGAAAGAAATTAATAATACATTAAAAATATTAAATAAATATTAACTAAAGATTGCAATATACGTAACATTATGATATACTAATATTGTAGTTAATGGTTTGTATCAAAAAAAAGGGGATTG
>JAILNW010000157.1 GCA_024691145.1 Lachnospiraceae bacterium | reverse complement strand
TATATCTTCTGTTCTTAAGGGTTTTATAATATATCCCCTTTCACAAAGATAAATTAAAAAATCTTCTTTGTTTGTCTTAAATATTCTTATTTTTTTGTCTCCTTCAAAGGATTCCATTAATACAATATTGCTGCCATTTATGTAACAGCATATACTGCTTTTTCTTTTTAAAAATGAATTTATAATTATAACAGATGATGCATTTTTTATATTTTCAAAAATTTCAGAGATACTTTTAGACATACCAATATACTGTTTTCCATCTTTTCTTTCATATACAAGCCACTCTTTATTAAGCATGCTTATAATTTCACTATATATACAATTATTTTTATAATACTTTCCATCTGCTTTTTCAATTTTCCTTTTCACATTTCTGATTCCATAAATACTGTCGATTTTCTTTAATCCAGCTAATATTTCAATCTGCTCTGTTGTCATTAGAAGTTTTCTCTGTACCATTTTCCCCCTCCTTAACAACAGTAATTGACTTATATCTTAGGTCCTTCATTATTCTTCTTGAAACATCCACTTCCTTTCCTGAAACCAAGTACAGCTTGCTTTTAGTCACATTTATAAAATCTATCTTGTCTACGTTAACAATACAGCTTCTATTACACCTTAAAAACCTTTCTGGATATTTCTCCATAATTTTGTTTAATGCTCCATAATATGAATACTCATTATCCTGTGTTATTATATGTATTTTCTTGTTAAACACTTCAATGTAATCAATGATATGTACTGGAATTGGTATCTCATGAAATGTATCCATTATCCACACAGTATCGTCTCTCTCAATATTCTTTTTTAAACAGGAATCACATACCTCAATCATTTTATTTCTTATTCCCGCATCATATAAAGGCCTTATCATTAAAGAGGTGGGCCTTATATATGGATTAACATAACACTGTGCATCTGTATCCTCATCAACAATTACCAGCATTTCTGCACTTTCACATTTACGCCGTACACTTTCTGCATAAATTCTTCCCTTTTCATTTGATACATCAAAACATAACACATCCAGGTATTCCTCAATTACTTTACTGTTGTTGATTTCAAATAATTTGCTGTAATCATGTATTCTGAGATTAGTATCATAAACGAAGGGAATGTTCCTTTTTATAACATCTCTTATTAATATAAATTCATCATGATATTTGCTGTATATCAGCCAGGATATCATTTTTAGCTTCCTCCTCTCTTACAGAAAATACCTGCAGTAAAACTGCTTTATCATCAGATTTAATAAGCCCCCTTCCTTTTATTTTTTCAGGATAACAATCAATACTTCCCCCCTTCATAACCTTTGAATAATTATATTTATCTTCATAATATGTGCAAATGATTTTGCCAATACAATTATGCAGCCTGTTCTGTAAACCGTCATTTCCAACATTATCAGCAACAATAATCATATACATACTGGCACACATACCTTCTCGTAAAATTCTTGCTATAAGATTACTATATCTGTCCCTTGTTATTTCTTTAAATAACTCATAGTTATGAATTATTAGTATATATGGCTTTCCATTTTCCTCTTTACTATCATCTTCATTTAGCTTTCTGTTTACCAGTATTTCTTCAATGCACTCTGCCATGTTATCCATTTCATCAAGATTGCTTTCTGAAAGATAATACTTTACTTCATTACAATCCTTATATTTTTTAAGAATTCCATTGCCAAACTCTGCAATTGCAACTATTACATTATCCTTATATTTTTGTAAAATGTTATATGTTACCGTATTAATTACAAATGACTTGTCTGTGTTTGCATCTCCACATATTAACAGGCTTTTATCCTTAGTAAAATCAATATACTGGATTTCCTGCTTTCTGTTAAATATATCATCACTTATTCCTGTTGGTATTATAATATCCTCTGTGTCCTCCCCTGTATCCTTTGATTCATCATAAAATATCTCATTATCTAATTCTGGAAGCCACATTTTCTCAGCCTGTATATTCTTTTTATTCCAGAATGATATTATGTTATTAATAACCGCCTGAAATTCATTAAGATTTTCTTCCTGTTTGCTGTTTTCTACAATTGTTCCATCTAACTCAATGCAGCTTACATTCTCTTCTTTTGATTTTCTATAAGCTTCCTTGGAATATGCAACATTAAGGATATCGGCCTTTCCATTATCACCTGATACATAATAACACTGCCCTGTGCTGATTTTTCCATTTACCTTATTTGTTCCTATTATGTATTCTATCTCTTCTTTATCCTGCATCTTAAAACAGCATCTGTAATTAGTATTACAAATGATATTGTTGTCCACATTTCCAAGTGATTTCTGTGAAGATAAAATAAGATGTATTCCGAGGCTTCTTCCTATCTGGGCAAGACTAATTATCTCCTCCATATAGTCACTTCTGTCTTTAACAAGTTCATTAAACTCATCAATTACAATAACAAGATGAGGCATAATTACTTTATTTTTTTCATTAAATTCATCAATGTTATAGACATTTTCTAGCGCAAGCATTCTTTCTCTTTTAATAACCTCACTTTTTATGGAAGCAAGCACCCTGTCTGTCTTAGGAGTTTCAAGGTTATTTAATGAGCCACATAAATGAGGCAGTTTTTCAAAATGTCTTACAAGTTCTCCTCCCTTATAATCAATTATTAAAAATTCCAGTTCCTCAGGGGTATAATTTAACGCTAGAGACAATATCATTGTCACAAGGAATTCTGACTTTCCTGAACCTGTCATACCCACAACAAGTCCATGAATGCCATCTTTATTCTGTGAAATATCAAGTTTAATTATTTCTCCCATATTATTACTGCCAACAATTGCACTTATCCCTTTTGCAATATCATTTTTATCATAATTTCCCTGAAAATCAAACTTATCAATATCTGCTATATTATGGGCTTTCAAAAATGATATCTGCTTTGTATCTATTAACTTTAAACTTTGTTTTATTCTTACTTTTTCCAATGCTTCCACTATCTTAAGAAGTTTATTACTGTTTATTCTGTCTAACCTTAAGGTTATAATCTGTTTATTATCTAAAGAAAATATCTTATCCTCCGTTTTTCCCTTAAAAAAGATTTTATCACAGTAATGTGGCAAGTCTTTATAATCTTCACCTAATAAAAATGTTGTTATTCTTTTTTCTCCACAAACAGCATTAAACTCAAGAAATCTGTTATAACTAATCAGGCTTTTATCTGTTGCAAATATGCAGTAATATGCCCCGCCCTCCTGATTATTTTTTATTTCTTCCATAACCATTTCAAGCATTTTAATACTTTTTTCTTTGTTTTCTGCTATATATCTTTTCTTTCTTTCATTATCCCACACATGAGGAAGCCTGCGAAATGCCCTCCAGTTATACTGATTTTCATCATATAAAAACACCATTCTAAGATCCATATAACAATTGCACAATGCTATCTGGCCAATTATGTTATATAAAACCTCCAATGCCTCATGTATGCCATACTTTCCTGCTATTCCTATATATCTGTATAATGAATAATCTATGCATACAGGTTTGCTAAAATTATCACCTATTCTGTAGCAAAGAAAATCATTATGTTTATAGTACCTTGTCCATAAATATTCCCTGTCCCTTTTAAACATGTATGAAAGAGAAGGGTACTGCATATAAAGTGTACTATCTTTAGAACCTTTGCTTTTTCTAAAAGGATTGTTAATTATTACATATTGAACTGCTGCCCTTGCAAATGTAATTGCGAATCCAAGTACAGCATATGTCAAAAGAAGAAATGGCATAAATATATATAGTTCTGCCACCAGAAGAATTATTAATCCAATAAAGAAAAATCCTCCAAACATAGTAATTAAAGGCAGACATTCTATAAATGCTGTCTTCATCAGATCCTTAATCATATTTATCATTTCATCTGTTTTAAGACTGCCTGGAATAACAACTGCGGGTCCTCTGTCCACAACTATATTTTTATTCTTATCGCTGATATTTTTTTCTGAAATCCTATACTTATCAGCCGCAGCCTTATCGAATCTATTCAGGTTAACTTTAACAGAACTGTCTTTATAATTAAGAGTATTTACTTTTATATCATTAACACTAATAATATTTCCAAGATATATAATTTTCAAAAAATATATTCCTATAACACTTCCACATTCCAGCTTTGTTTTTTCATTGATTTTCTTATCTCCTACATAAACGCCCTCATAAGAATCACACTTTATATATGCACCATCTTTTTCAATTGTTATTTTTCTTTCCACGACATCAAGACCAGTATATGTGTAACAAATGTCACATGTCATATCCTGACCTATCCTGATACATTCTTTATCATTTGCAAATGCTGTGAAAAACGGTTTGATGCCTTGTTTTGAAATAAGAATATCTGCAAATATTTCTTTTTCCCCCTGATTTATACTAAGTGTATATATTGCAGACTTATCCTCTATAATATCATATAAAATTATCTCTTTTCCCTTATCATTAATACTAATCTTTTCTTTATCTTGGAACAACTTAATCTCAATATCTTCACTATATCCAGTTTCGCGCTTATTAAAGCAGAACAAATATTCATTGTTCTTATCTGATATAGTATATTCTTTATAAGCAGTGCCAGTAATCATGTGAAATACAAATTCCATACCGTT
>JAILNW010000149.1 GCA_024691145.1 Lachnospiraceae bacterium | reverse complement strand
GGATGGGGAGAAAGTCGAAAGTTCCATGAGGCTTGGACACGTTACGAGGGAAATAAGCCGTCAAAGACTATTGATACTGGAGATAGAAATCAGTTTCACTATAAAGGGAACAGAGTCCCAACAATCCGTGAAGATGCTCGTTTACAATCGTTCCCAGATGATTTTATTTTTACAGGAAATAAAACTCAACAAAACCGACAGGTAGGAAATGCAGTTCCTCCATTATTAGGATATGCACTTGGGAAAGCTATAAAAGACATTTTATTACAGGAATCAGAAAATGAATAAGATTAAAACTATTGATTTATTTGCTGGTTGTGGTGGTTTAATGGATGGCTTTGAACAGTCAGGAAAATATGAAACATTAGCAGCCGTTGAATGGGAAAAAGCTCCATGTCGAAATCTTGAAAAAAGACTAAATACTAAATGGAATTACAAAGATTCTGAAAAACGTGTTTTACGCTTTGATATTCAAAGAACAGATGAATTATTCAATGGATGGGATGATTCTGAGTATGGTAAATCAGAAGGACTTAACAAATTAATTGGAGATAATAAATTAGACTTAATTATTGGTGGACCACCATGTCAGGCTTATTCTATTGCCGGAAGAGTAAGAGATGAACATGGTATGAAAAACGACTATCGAAATTATCTTTTTGAAAGTTATCTCAAGGTTGTTAATAAATACAAACCTAAAGCGTTTGTATTTGAAAATGTACCAGGTATTTTAAGTGCACAGCCAGGTGATAGACCTATTATTGAAATCATCAAAGAAAGTTTTCAAAAAACTGGATATTTAGTTTTAGATGATTTAAAAAATGCAATTATAGATTTTACTGAATATGGTGTTCCTCAGAATCGAAAGAGAATTATTATTTTGGGATTAAGCATTGATGAATATGGGACAGAAAAAGCAAAACAAATGCTTAAAGATTTTTATGAAAATGTTCTTCCTTCCAAAAAATGCCAAAAAAGAACAGCATGGGATGCTATTGGAGATTTACCAAAACTATATCCATTAGGACATGACGAAAAATATAATGGGAAAAGAATTTCGCACTCTTTACCAGAGCCATTTGTAGATAATCATATTGCAAGATGGCAAAGTGATAGAGATATTGAAGTTTTTAAGCTGCTTGAAAAAGATATTGAGAATAAAGAATTCAAATATCTTTCAACACAATCTCTTAAAGAACTTTATACTAAAGTTACTGGTCATAAATCTAATGTTCATAAATATCACGTTATACAGAAAGATTTACCTAGTAATTTAATACCAGCCCATTTGTATAAAGATGGATTAAGACATATCCATCCAGAATCTAGCCAGGCCAGAACTATAACTGTAAGAGAGGCTGCACGACTGCAAACATTTGCAGATGATTACTTATTTGAAGGAAGCAATGTTGAACTTCTCAAAATGATAGGAAATGCTGTACCACCTCAGTTTTCTAAATGTTTAGCACTTGCAATAAAAGAACTACTATTTACAGGAGAGTAATATGGGGGCATATAAATTCCAAAATGCCAAAAAAGATTTTTTTAATTATTTAGGCCTATCTTCTGAAAATGTAAAATATATTCCGGGTTCAAAGGATTTTGGTATAGAACTTATAAATCCTGAATCTGGTGAAAAATGTGTTGTATTTATAAGTGCAGTAGGAAAAAATAATTCTTCACCAAAGATGTATTTTGATACAAGAGATAGTTATCCAAAAGAAAGAATAATTACTAGAAATTATGCACGCGAGAACAATTTAAAATTCTTTTTTTTAGGTGTTCGTAATGAACCCGATTGTAAAATTAATAATTTCTTTATTAGTCTTGAAGCAAATGAATCACAAATCCAATCAAACTCAGGTAAAGTAACTACAAGTAGTACAGAACGAGGTGGTAATCAAGTAAATTTACCGTCCACATTTACTTATACAAAAAAAATAGAAAGATTAAAAAGTGACAGAGGTTTCTTTTTCTCTGCTATACATAAAGATAAGTTATGGGATTATATGACTTATTTTGATAATCGTCCTTATGAAAAAGAGGATGTTAAGGAGGAAGTAATTATGAATACTTATAATGGAGAATCATTAAATCGCATAATTTTTGGTGCCCCAGGAACTGGCAAAAGCCATAAGCTTGAAGAAGAATCTGAGTCCTTCATTAAACAGGAATCTGTTAAAACTGATATTACTCAACAAATTAAAGATGAAATCTCGGCTGTAATAAAATTAAGTGGAAAATTAAATTT